>CAZNQK010000043.1:0-23296 GCA_964575165.1 uncultured Aquihabitans sp.
GAGCCCGTGGGGAAGCTGGAAGAAGATGAACGCGTACTGGTAGGCGGAGACCGTGCCCGCCTCCTGGGCCCTTGCGAGGGTCAGGATCAGCATCAGGGCGATCTGGTTGGCGGCGGCGAAGCCGACCGTCCAACCCGACAACCGCAGCACCGATCGGACAGCCGGGTGGCGGGGCTGGAAGCGCCAACGCAGGGCGATGCCGGAGCGCCGCAGGAACGGGACGAGGGCGATCGCCATCGCTGCGACTCCGGCCGTTGTGCCCAGGCCAAGCACGTACACCTGGCCCTTGTCGGCGCCGCTGCGGGCGAACCACTGCGCGGCAGCGACCGCGGCGGCCGCTGTCACCAGGTTCGTCAGCACCGGCGTGAACGCGGGCGGGGCGAAGCGTCGACGGGCGTGCAGCAGAGCGGTGACGAGCGTCGTCACCCCGTAGAAGAGGATCTGCGGGATCAGCAGCTCGAGGAAGTCGTCGCCGAGGGCCAGCTGCTGGGCCCTGTCGGCGCCGGTGAGAGGCAGGGCGAACAGACGGTTGATCCAGGGTGCGGCGAGGACTCCGATCAGGGTCATGGCGACGATCGCCGAGAAGGCGACCGTCGTCACGACAGAGGCGGTGTCGTCGTCGGCGTCGTCAAGGGTGCGGACGAACAGCGGGACCAGCGTCGAGGAGAGGACGCCGCCGAGCACCAGCTCGTAGAGGATGTTGGGCGTGGTGTTGGCGAGGTTGTAGACATCCGCGATCGTGGTCAGGCCGAGCGCGTAGGTGAGCGCTCCTACACGGATCAGTCCTGTCGCCCGCGACAGAGTGGTGCCGACGGCAGGGAGGGCGCTTGCTCGCAGGAGGCTGCGGCCTCGGTGGTCGTCGATGGCCGGCGAGCTCTGGCCGGAAGAAGCGATCACGTCGTCGGGTACCCCGACCTCCTCGAGTGCCACGTCGGTGGCGAGTCGATCAATATCGGTGGCGTCGTCCCATCGATCAGCGTGATCCGAAGCGCTACGCCCGTCGCCTGCGTCGCCTGCGTCGCCTGTGTCGTCGTGTCCGGAGGTCATGGCGCCGCCGACCCCCCTGTCTCCTCGACCGCCTGGCGGAGCGACTCCATCTCCGAGACGATGGCGTCGACCTCGGATCCGATCCCTCCGAGCTCGGCCACGTCGGCCTGGGTCGCTGCGAGCTCCACCGTCCTGGTGACGGTCTCGTCGAGTCGGGCGTCGAGCAGCCTGAGCCGGTCGTAGGTGTCGAAGATCGTGCGATCCAGGCGGTCGGCCGACTCGAGTTGGGCCGAGATGGCGGCGACGGTCTGGTCGGTCCGGGACGTTGCCGGCCCGCTCCGAGCCGCGTCGAGCTCGGCTCGGACGGCGTCGACGTCGATCTGGGCCCGACCCGCGCTCAGCAGGTCTCCTGCCCGGGCCACCCGGTCGGCCTCGTCGACGGCGGCGTCGAGACGGTTGCCCAGCTCCACGAGCCGGTCCCGGAGCGGTCCGGGCTTCACCGACTGGAGCGCCCTGTCGTAGCGGGTGCGGGCGTCCAGCACGCCTCGCATGAAGCCCCGCCACGGCTCCGCCAACGATCGGGGGTCGGTTCCGGCGCGTCTGGGTGCGCCGGGCACGGCCGCGAGCACCCGGGCTGCGTAGGCGCCCAGGCCGAGAACCGCTCCGATCGGTCCGAAGGCGAGGATCCCGACCGCGGCGCCGGCGCCCGTGGCCAGGATCGCCGAGGGAGACGTGGTCGCCCGCGCCACCTTGGGCGTGAAGAAGCGATCGCGGAACGACATGGCGACTACAGACTTGCAGGTGGTCGCACCGAGGCGGTGCGACCCGGGGCGAGCCGATTGGCTACTCGGTCACCTTGATGGCGCCGAACATGCCCTTGGTCGCGGTGCCGTGCAACGAGCAGTAGTAGCCGAACTCGCCGACGTCGTCGAAGGTGCGGGAGTCCTTCATCCCCGGATCCAGCTTGTCGACCGGGATGTCCTCGAAGTCGCCCTCGGTGTCGGGAAGCACGTTGTGGCGGTTCCGACCCGTGTTCTCGAAGGTGACCGTCGTGCCCTTCTTCACCTCGATGAACTGCGGCACGAACACGTTGTCACGGGCTTCGACGGCGACGTCGGAGCCCGACTGCTTCTCCCATTTGGCGTCTTTCGGGAGCGTGAAGGTCGACGAGCTGCTCGCGCCGCCGCACGCCACGAGGATGAGCGCCACCGCGGTGAGGGGGAGGGCGCGGAGAAGGGATCTGGTCCGGTTCGTCACGGTGTCGACTGTAAGGTCTGCGCCAACGGCGATCCAGACTCTCTGCCGCACTTCCGTCGCCCGCCGACCGGTGGACGTGGAGTGACTCCGGGGGCGGATGGTGAATCCGACGATCACTACGTCCCTCCGATGGGGCGCTGACCAAGGGGTGGACATGGCGCGACGAGCACGGGTGGCTGCGTTGGTGGGTCTGGCTGCGCTGGCGTTGGTCGCCGGGGCCTGCGGCGGCGACGACAAGAGCAGCGGCGGCACGGACAGCGGGTCGAGCGGCGGTGAGGTCGAGGCGATCCGCGTCCCGCAGGACCACAAGACCATCCAGGAGGCCGTCGACGCGGCGAAGTCCGGCGACCTGATCCTCGTCGACGAGGGCACCTACGAGGAGGCCGTCGACGTCACCACCGCCGACATCACGATCCGCGGCGTCGACCGCAACAAGGTGATCCTCGACGGCGGGTTCAAGCTCGAGAACGGAATTCGGGTCCTCGACACCGACGGCGTCGTGGTCGAGAACATGACAGCCCGCAACTACGTCTCGAACGGCTTCTACTGGACGGGTTCGGACCGCTACCGCGGCTCGTACCTCACCGCCTACCGCAACGGCGACTACGGCATCTACGCCTTCGACTCCTACACCGGCCAGTTCGACAACGACTACGCCTCGGGCAGCCCCGACGCCGGCTTCTACATCGGCGAGTGCTACAAGTGCGACGCCGTGCTGACGAACGTGGTCTCCGAGTACAACGGCCTCGGCTACTCCGGCACCAACTCCGGCGGCGACCTCTACATCGTCAACTCCGAGTTCGCGAACAACCGGGCGGGCATCGTGCCCAACTCGGGCTCGTACGAGCTGTGCTACCCGAGCCGTGACACGACCGTCGCCGGCAACCTGGTCCACGACAACAACATGACCGACGGTCCCGGCATCGACGTGTCGCTGCTCGCCCAGGGCAACGGCATCCTCCCCGCCGGTGCGGTGCAGGTGAACATCACCAAGAACCGGGTCTGGAACCACGACCGCACCGGCATCGGTCTCGTGCCGTTCCCCGAGTCCGACGCCAACGACCTCCCGCCGGCTCAGGCCGACTGGAGCCAGCCGTGCAGCGAGTCACCGTCGAAGAAGGCGTCGGAGTCCGGCGGCAAGACCACGATCCCCGCCGACAAGTGCACCGAGGTCGCGGTCGTCGGCGAGGGCTGCGTAGTCATGTGGAACCCGATGCAGATCAAGGTCGAGGGCAACGACGTGTCGGCATCCAAGGTCGCCGACCTGGCCGTGGGGACCGTCGACCTGACCAACTCCGGTCAGACGACAGAGACGCTCGACAACTGCTTCTCGGCGAACACCTTCAAGACGTCCCAACCGGCGAGCATCGAGCAGCTTGCGCCGTGCAACGGTGAACCCACGGCGACCAACTGGGAGGACAACCCGCTCGACCTGCTCGGCCTGATGGGCAACCCGGCTCCCAAGCCGCCGGCCGACTCCTACCAGAAGACTCCGGTCCCGCCGGCACAGGAGAACATGCCCGACGCCACCACGGCGCCGGCCAAGAAGTTCACCGGGCCGATGAAGATCGATCTGGCGTCGATCCAGCTCCCGGCCGCCCCAACCGGTGGCTGACGAACCCAGCGACGAGTCCGCCGGTCGCTACGGCCCGCTGGTAGCGGCCGGACTCCTCGTCGTGCTGACGCTGCTGGCGGGCGTGGCGATAACGGCGAGCAGGTCCGAGCGCACCTCGCGCTCCGGATCCGTCGCTGAGGCGGCCGTTTCCCTGACCGCCGAATCGAGCGGAGCGACCCGCGTGCACGACGACGGCGGCGTGATGGTGATGCCCGACGGGTCCACGATGGCTCTGGCCGACCCGCCGGTCTGGGAGGACGGCACGCCGGCGGTGCCGACCCGACACCTCGGTCCGCAGGGCGGTTTCGGCCAGTTCGTCGCCGAGTGCATGTACTCGCACTCCGGTGAGGTCGACCCGATCGTGTACCCCGGCGAGGTCGGAACGTCGCACCGCCACGACTTCTACGGCGGCACCACAACCGACGAGAACAGCACGCCTGACTCGCTGCGGGCCGGTGGGACCACCTGCGACAAGCCGGGTGACAACGCCGCCTACTGGCAGCCGACGCTCTACGACGGCGACGAGATCGTCGAGCCGATCAGCATCCACGCCTACTACCGGGCCGCGCCGGGCATCGACACGAAGTCGGTCGTCACCTTCCCCGACGGCCTCAAGATGCTCGCAGGTGACCCGTTCGCCACGACCCCACAGGTCGGCGAGGCTGCCCGGTGGACCTGCGGCGTCCGCACCGAGCTGTCGGTCGAGCCGCCTGACTGCTCGTCCACCGCGCCGCTCGCCATGGTCCTGACCTTCCCGGACTGCTGGGACGGGACCCATGCGGATGTCCCCGGGCACCGCGACCACATGACCTACTCCCGCGACGGTGCCTGCCCCGAGAGCCATCCGGTGTCTGTTCCCCAGCTCACGATGAGCATCAAGTTCCCGGTCAGCGGTCCCGGCCACGATCTACGTCTGGCGTCGGGGTCGGTGCTGTCGGCCCACGGCGACTTCTTCAACGGCTGGCACGCCGAGGCGCTCCAGCGGGAGATCACCCAGTGCATCAACCGCGATGTCGTGTGCGACCTGGCGTCGAACCGCCAGGAGGACGGTCCGTTCTTCACCCGCTGACGGCTCGGGCCCTTCGGGGGACGGGGTCAGAAGTTGCTGACCACCGCGGCGAACACATCGTCGATCGTGGTGGCGTCGGTCGCTGTGTAGGCCGTGGCGTTGGACGCCTCGGCGATGCGCTTGAGCTCACCGGGGTTGGTGTCGCCGCCGTAGGCGATCGTGAAGATCCGCACAGGCCGTGAGTTCTCGCCGTCGTTGCTGTTCTTCACGTCGGCGAGCAGGGCGTTGACCTGCTTGCGGTCGTCGGAGGCGTCGCCGTCGTCGTTGCGACCGTCGGTCAGGACGATCACCGCGTTGATGAGGGCAGGGTCGTATCCCGACGACATCTCGTCGTAGGACTCCTGGGTCACCTCGTAGAGCGGTGTGCCGTTGAGCGGCGTCAGGTCCGCGACCTGGTTCTTCAGGCGCTCCCTGTTCGGTCCGATCGCCTGCACCGGCGCCAGGTCCTGGTAGATGGCGTCGCCGCCGTCGATGTTGTTGGTGAAGATGCGGATGCCGACGAGGTCATCGTCCTTGAACTGGTCGAGGCCCTTGACCACCGCGTCCTTGGCCAGGTCGAGCTTGGTGGGCCCCGACGGGTCGTTCGGGTCCGCCGGGTCGCCCATGGATCCCGACACGTCGAGCACCAGCATCACCCTGGCTCCCTTGCGCTGCTTCGCCCAGGACTGGAGGAGCTCGTCCATGACGGCACCGCTCGGCATCTCGAGCAGCGTCTGCGGCTGGTTGGGGTCGACGCCGTTGGCCGCGACGATCGGCTCGCCGACCGGAACGTCGGGGTTGCCCGGCCGGAAGCCGAACTTCAGGACCTTCTTCTGGTTCTCGGGCTTCATGACGAAGTCCTGGAACTTCTCGGCAGCCTCGCGCTGCGGCCGGCTGACCCAGTCTGCGTCGAGGACGAAGAGCGGGTTGTCGGAGTAGAGCGTGCCTTCGGTCGGGTAGATCGCCACCAGCTTCGTGCGGGGCTTGCGTGGCTGCTCGCCCTGGGCGAGCTCGCCGTCGGGGTCGCCGGAGTTGTAGTCGATGAGGGACTTCTCCTCGACGGCGACGGCGGAGGCGTAGTTCATCGCCGTGCCGCGGCGGTCGGCCCGGAACCAGTTGTTGAGGAACGTCATCGTGATGTCGCCGTAGTGGACGACGGACGACTCGATGTCGCGGCCGTACTGCTGGACGTCGGGGTTGGCCAGGTCCTCGGAGCTGAGCCCGGCCGTCTTGCCGGTCGCCGCGTAGGTCTGCGCGATGAGCGCGTGCAGGCCCGACGTCGAGTAGTTGGGGTTCGTCTTGCCGAGCCGGAACCGTCCCCATTCGGGATGTCCGAGGTCGGCCCAGCCGTTCGGCGACCGCGACAGCGACAGGATGTCGGACCAGCCGATCGGCTTGTCGGGCCAGCCGAGGGCCTTCGCCATCGGCTCGGGCATGGCGATCACGAGCGGCGTGTTCATGAACGACACCGGATCGGTGGCCATCGGCGGCTTGCCTTCCGTGGCGAGTCGCTGGTTCAGGATCTGACCCCAGGCGCTCGATGCCGGGGACCAGATGACGGGGCGCGGCCCGTCCGTCGACGTATCCCAACCTTCGGCGAGGCGCTGGGCCGCGACGCCGGAGGCGACCTTCTGCACGTCGACGTCGATGCACGTGCCGTCGACGGTCGCTCCAGAGTCGTTGAAGTCGTCCGCCAGGTCGCCGAGCAGGGTGATCTTCTCGGAGCTGACCGCTGCGTCGACCTGGATGCACTCGCTGCGGTCGTCCTCGGCGGAGCTGCCGTTGCCGCCCCCGCCGCAGGCGACGCCGACCGTCGCGATCGCGGCGGTGAGGGCGGCGAGCGTGGAGAAGCCGAGTCGCCGGGAGCGGTTGGGTCTCCGGGGGCGGTCGGTGGGGGTCGCAGTCGTCACGACGCGAGCTCCTTCCATCGGTTGCGGAGAGCTTCGAGTGAACCGGGCGACGCCAGTCCGGACGAGGCCGGGAGCTTCGGACCGCCGCCCACGCCTGGGGCCGACGGCTCACCGCGGACCCGCCAGCCGTGGGTCGCGAGGGCCTCGCGGAGCCGGTCGGCGCCGAGCCGCTCCAGGACGTCGTTCGAGTCGGCGCCGGTCGGTGCGCTCAGGGTGACGTCGGCGGTGACCACCGGTTCAGGGTAGAGGGACGAGAATCCCGGGCGTCGGTCGCCGGCGATCTCGGGGCCGGATCGCTGCTCGAGCGGCGCGGCGAAGCTGAACGACCCGGGCCGGGTCAGCAGCACGTTCAGCGGATCGTCGGTCACCGTCGCGGCGCCGACCAGCTGACCTAGCCACGGGGTCGCCTCGTCGAGGTCGAGCGCATCCCAGTCGGTCCGACCCGTCCTGTCCGCCACCGCCTGGTCCAACGCCACCAGGCCCGCTCCGGTGTCGGGAGGCGCGAGCCCGGCCTTGACCGTGCCCCAGGAGGCGTTGCCGCCGGCAGCGGCCCACGGCGTCCCGGACTGCTCGCCGAGACAGGACCAGGTGGCGGTCCCGCCGCACGCTGCGTTCAACGCCTCCACCCGGTCGGACCGACCGACCAGGGTGACGGGGGAGCGGGCCAGCACCTCGGTCGGTGTTGCCAGCACCTGACCGTCGATGTTCAGTCGGGTCCGCTCCTCGGCCACCATCGCCGGCCACGGCCCGACGGTCAGCCAGGCGTCGAACGGTGGGGTTCCGCTCTTGTCGGGTCGGGTGAGAGCCGCGGCAGTCGCCGCCTCGGGCTCCACGCGCACCGAGATCGAGTCGTCCGTCTCGGCCAGTGCATGGCAGACATCGGCGAGGTCCGGTCCGCACACGAGCCGAAGGTTCTCGTCCCCGCCTGGGGAGTCGTCGCCCGCGATCACGTTCTGGCGCACCCACCAGGCTCCGCCGATCATGGCCACTGCCGCCACAACGGCCAGGAGTCGCTTCACCTCGGGCTCGCCGTCATGACGGGACCGGCACGTCGGCGGACTCGGCCCTGTCGGGGAGGTCCTCGGCGATCAGTGTCGTGAGGTCCTCCTCCGTCGGCGGACCGTCGAGGCGCATGACCCTGCCGGCGTGGTGGTTGATCGCCGCCTCGAACAGGTTGCGGGCCAGGCGGGCGTTGCCGAAGCCCTGACCCCTGGGCGTGGTGTCGAGCACGGAGCGGAGCTTGGTCCGGGCGTCGTCGGTCAGCCGGTACCGCTGCTTGTCGCCGATCCCGTCGACGATGCGGATCAGCTCGTCGGTGCTGTAGTCGGGGAACTCGATGACGGTCGGGAACCGCGATCGCAGACCGGGGTTGGCCGAGAGGAACGAGTCCATCTCGTCGAGGTAGCCGGCGACGACCAGCACGACGCGGTCGCGGCGGTCCTCCATCAGCTTCACGATCTGGTCGATCGCCTCGCGGCCGAAGTCGTTCTCGCCGCCACGGGCCAGGGTGTAGGCCTCGTCGATGAACAGCATCCCCTCGTCGGCCTCGTCGAACCGCTTGGTGACGAGCGGTGCGGTCTGGCCCACGTAGCCGGCGACCAGACCGGCCCGGTCGGTCTCGATCAGTTGTCCTCGGGCCACGACTCCGAGCGTGCGGTAGATCTGCGCCAGGAGCCGGGCGACGGTCGTCTTGCCGGTGCCCGGGTTGCCGGTGAAGACCAGGTGGTGCGACATCTCGACGGTGGGCAGCTCGCGCTCGGCCCGGAGCTGCTGGACCCTGAGGAAGTCGGCGACGAGGCGCACCCGGGTCTTGACCTCGGTGAGGCCGACCAGCTCGTCGAGCTCTGCGAGCAGCTCCTCGAGCGGACGGGCGGGCGGGTCGGGGGGCGGCTCGGCCCCGGCTTCGGAACCGTCCGCATCGGCCGTGGCGTGATCGTCGGCACCGCTTCCGATCGGCCGTCGTTCGGGGTCCCGGCCGCGCAGACCGTCGAGCAGTCGGGAGCGCAGAGCGGAGATCGCCTCGAGCTCGGCGCGCGCCGGAATGACGTCGAGGCTGGCGACCACGTGGGCGATGTCGAGCGATCGCTCGTAGTAGACGTCAGCGTTGCGGGTGCCGTTGCGGCTGTCGGCGTCGAGGAGGAGACCGAACAGCTCGGAGTCCACCTCCAGCCAGCGGCGGTGTCCTTCCACCATCGCCGATCCCCGCAAGGTCGCTGGCGTGGCGAGCAGGAGCTGGGAGTCGGTCAGGCGGGGCCCGAACGCGTCGACCAGAGCGTTGAGCTCCTCGTCGGTGTGGCGGCCGTCGGCATCGATCATGGCCGTGGTGAGGTTGAGGGCCTCGACGGTCACGTCGTTCGTGAAGCGATCACGGTCGACGCCGGCCAGCCCGCTCGTCGCCTGTTCGAGGGCGAGCCCCACGTCGTCGACGAAGCTCGTCACGACGGCGTCGAGGGGTCCGGATCCCACGGTGTTGGAGGCTATCTGTAGCCTTCGGGGATGCCCGTCACCCCCATCCCCGAGCTGGCCCGTCGATCCAAGGCGGCGTCACGACTGCTGGCGACGGCGTCGAGCGCCGTGAAGGACGAGGCGCTGCGGACCGCCGCCGACCTGCTCGAGGCCCGCCGCGCCGACATCCTCGCCGCCAACGCCCGAGATGTCGCCGGGGCCGAGGACGCCGGGATCCCGGCCGGGTTGGTCGATCGGCTCCGCCTGACCGATGACCGGATCGCGGCGATGGCCGCGGGTCTGCGTCAGGTGGCGACGTTGCCAGACCCCGTGGGCGAGGAGCTCGACGGCTGGGTCCGACCGAACGGCCTGCGCATCTCCAGGGTGCGGGTTCCGCTCGGCGTCGTGGCGATCATCTACGAGAGCCGCCCCAACGTCACCTCCGACGCGGCAGGGCTGTGCCTCAAGTCGGGCAACGCCGCGTTCCTGCGCGGCTCGTCGACCGCGGTGAACTCCAACCTGGCCATCGCCGAGGTGCTGCGGGAGGCGGTCGCCAAGGCCGGACTGCCAGAGGACTCGGTGATCGTCGTCGAGGACACCTCCCGAGAGGCGGCGGTCGAGTTCATGCAGCAGGAGGGCTTCATCGACTGCCTTATCCCCCGGGGCGGTGCATCGCTCATCGAGTCGATCAAGGCCAACGCCACCGTCCCGTTCGTGATCGACGGCGACGGCAACTGCCACGTCTACGTCGACGCCGCAGCAGATCTCGACATGGCCGAGAAGGTGCTCGTCAACGCCAAGACGCAGCGCCCGTCGGTCTGCAACGCTGCCGAGTCCCTGGTCGTGCACTCGTCTGTCGCCGCGGAGTTCCTGCCCCGGGTCGACACGGTGCTCGCAGGGGTCGAGCTGGTCGGGGACGCCCGGGCCCGCACCCTCGTGCCCAGGATGGGCGAAGCGACCGAGGACGACTTCGGGACCGAGTTCCTCGACATGAAGATTTCGGTGAAGGTCGTCGACAGCCTGGACGAGGCGATCACGCACGTGAACGACCACTCGTCGGGCCACTCCGAGGCGATCGTGACAACCGACGTGCGCGCCGCGGACCGCTTCCTCGCCGAGGTCGACGCCGCGGCCGTGCTGCTGAACGCGTCGACCCGCTTCGTCGACGGCGAGGAGTTCGGCTTCGGCGCCGAGATCGGCATCTCGACCCAGAAGCTGCACGCCCGCGGCCCGATGGGTCTCCAGCAGCTGACCACGGCCAAGTACGTCGTGCGGGGCGACGGCCAGGTCAGGGGCTGAGCACGTGCGCCGTGCCCTCTGGGTGAGACGACCCCATGGGGCCGAATCGGGTGAGTCAGGTTGTGACCACGGACGCGATCACGACCGTGCTCCGTAGCGTTGGCGGGCAGCTTCGCCACTCGTCCCCATCGCCTCGCCGACCTTGCGCCATGACAGATGCTTCTCGCGGGCGGCGTGCACGGCCCGAGCGAGCTCGCGTTCGGCGACGTCGCGTCGCCACGCGGCGAGCTTCACGGCCATGACAGGGGGAAGTTGGGCGACGTCATCTCCGACCTTCGGCTCATAGATCTCGAACGCGTCGGCGAACTCGTCGGCGCGAGCTGTGATCTCTTCGATGGAGCGACGAGTCATGGTCATTCACCTCAAGTACCTGGATCGGGCAGGGCGCGTGGCATGGGCTATGGCGATGGTGCCGTGCCACTCGACCACGCCGACCTCGACGAGAACACCTGCCTCGTCTGGTCCGATGAACATGGTCATGGAGTCATCCTGGACGAAATGTCGGATTGGGAAGCGGAGTGCGTGGAGCATCGCCTCATCCCCGACTCCATGCCGGTGGGCACTTGCCAGGATAATGGGCTCTGACTCCACCGAAGCAAGGTTACTTGTCAAACCCGGTCGATCGGCGACAGCCGGAAGGACCCTCAGCACCTCCTCTAGCGTCTGTGCGCGTGGATCGATCGATGGTGACGCCAAGTACGTCGTGCGCGGCGACGGCCAGGTCAGGAGGTGACAGCGTGCGTTGCGCCAGCCGGCCAGGCAGGACTGCGGCCCTGGTGCTCGTGGCGGTCGCTCTGACCGCCGGCTCCGCCTGTGATCCGCCGAAGCCCCCGCCGGGTCCGCCCACCTTCGCATGTCGGGCGGACCCGTTCACGGCGCAGCTCCAAGCCGACCTCGACGCTTTCGGAGCCGCTGCCCATCATGTGTCCGCCGCGGTGCTCGACGACCGGACGGGGTGCTGGTATCACCTCCGTCGGGGCCAGCGGGTCACCACGGCGTCGGTGGTGAAGATCGAGGTGATGGGTGCCACGTTGTTGCGGGCCCAGGACCAGAACCGCGGACTCAACCGATCCGAGTCCGACCGCGTGGCCCGGATGATCTCGACGTCGGACAACGCCGCAACCACTTCGCTGTGGGGCGAGCTCGGAGGCGAGCGGGCCATGGAGGCCTACGGCGACCGGTTCGGGTTGGTGGCCACCGACGAGGTCCAACCGCTGTGGGGTCTCACGTCCACAACCGCCGAGGACCAGGCCGCGTTTGTCGAGCGACTGCTGCAACTCGGTCCGCTGTCGGCCGACAGGCGGGGATGGGCCTGGTTGTTCCTGCGCGACATCCGGGCCGACCAGCGCTGGGGAGTGCGCGCCGGCGTGCCCGCCGGCTGGGAGGTGGGCCACAAGAACGGTTTCGCCGACTCTGCCTGTTGCGGATGGCGGGTCAACTCCGTCGGCTACGTCGCCGACCCGGCCGGGGGCGGGTACTCGATCGCCGTGTTGTCCGACGGGTGGTCGTCGATGCAGCAGGGAATACCGATGGTCGAGGCGGTGGCGTCCGCCGTCGCCGGATCGCTCGCCCGCTGAAGCCTGACCGTGAGCGTGAAACCTCCGTCGGTGAGCATCCGCCCGTACCGGACCGGTGATGACGACGCTCTGATGCAGGTCTGCCTGCGGACCGCAGTCGCGGGAGGCGACGCGTCCGGGCTGGTGACGGACGGCGAGCTGTTCGGGGCGATCTGGTGTCTGCCCTACCTGCAAGTCGCGCCGGAGCTCGCCTCCGTCGTTGCTCTCGAGGACGACACTCCCGTCGGATACGTGCTCGGGGCACTCGACACCAAGGCCTTCGACGCCGCGGCTGACGCCCGGTACTGGCCCGCGGCAAGGGAGCGCCATCCACGCGGTTCGGCAGAGCCCGAGACGCTTGACGCGCTGCTGGTCGATCTCATCCACTCCCCGGTGCGGGAGAAGGACGCTGACCTGCTGCGGCAGTATCCGTCGCACCTGCACATCGACCTGCTGCCCGAGGTGCAGGGTCAGGGGTGGGGTCGCCGACTCCTCGACCGGCTGTTCGCCCAGCTTGTCGAACGAGGATCTCCGGGCGTCCACCTTGGCGTCGGCACAGCGAACACCGGTGCCATCGCCTTCTACCGGCGACTCGGGTTCGCCGACTGGTCACCCGATCCTTCGGCTGCCGAGACCTCGTCGGCCGGCGACTCCACGACGCTCACGCTGGTAAGGGACCTCCGGGTCTGACCTTTTCAGCCTGAGTGTTCGAGTCGGTACTGGCGAAGGAGGACCGGTCCCCACGCGGCGGCGTCCGCGTCGCCATGGAGGACATCAGGATCGAGGTCGATCCCACCGGGAAACGAGACTGTTCCAGCCAGCGGATCGATCGTCACCGAGTTGAAGACAGCGTCGTCGTCCAGGGCCGAGAACAGCCCGCTGCGACAACCTGCGAGGTCGAGCTCGCGTACGAGCCCATCGGAGAAGACGACCCGCAGGACTCGAGCCTCGACAACGCTCACATCGCGGACACGAACCATTGACATGACACCATGCTACTGGAGCGGCTCAATCGTCTTCAGGGTTGTCGGCACCTGTGCCAACTCCCAGTTCGCTGCCAGTTCGGCGCGCCGTTCAATGCGCCATTGCTCGACCAGTCGGGACGCGGTCCGGGGCAGTCCGCCGGCGATGACTGATCCATCCGAGATCGTCACGACGGCCTCGTCCTCGCCGTAGATCGCGTGGAAGTGCGGCGGATTGTGATCAGCGAAGTACATGTAGACCACGATTCCGTAGAACTCGCTCAGTCGCGGCACCTTGCAACGGTACAGAGCGCCTCGGACACGACCGGTCTGAGCGGACGTTGCGCCAACAGCGGATGGAGACAGTCCCTGCTGATGACGGTCGACCCGCGCTGGACCGCACCGACTCCACCAACCTGACAAGTTGCTGTTGCACCCATGCCAGGCGGGTCGGCTCGTTCTCGCGACGCCCGACCGGCAGTGGAGCGGTTGTTCGCCTATTCGGACGGCGACTCAGTGATCGACGCCTCGACCTCTCGAACGGCCTCGAGGAACGCAGGCATGTCGTCCTGAGCCGTCGCCAGGAGGATCGACGTGCTGATCTGCCAGTACCCGTGCACGATCCGGTTCCGCAACGCAGTCGTCGCCCGCCACTGCACCTGCGGGAACCGCGATTTCAGATCGTCGTCGAGTTGGCTCGACGCTTCCCCCAACACGGTGAAGCTCCACAACAACGCCTCACGACGATTGCGGTCCTCGTCCAGCAAGGCGACCGTGACGCCGGAGGTCAGCGCCACGATCCGTTCAGCCGAGTCGATGATCTCAGCGACGAGAAGAACCTCACGTCGCATACAGGACCTGAGCCTCGGCGAAGACCGCCTCTCTGATCAAGTGATGCACCGAGTCTCTCGACAACAGGTCGACCGGCCGACCGAAGATCTCCTCCAACTCGGCTTCGAGGTCGAACAAGGCGAAACCGAGCCTGGCGTCCGGTTCAAGATCGAACAGGAGATCGATGTCGCTCTCGGGACCAGCGTCACCTCGGGCGACCGAACCGAACACCGACAGCTCGGCGACCCCGTATCTGGTGCACACATCCGCGAGCCGGACGGCATCGATGTGGTCTCCTCGAGGAGTCAGCGTCAGCGCAGTCGACATCGGATCATCTTCTCACCGCTGCCCGACAACCGTACCGAGACCTTCCACGAACTCCTCGTCCAAGCGACTTCCCGGCCAGCTGCACGGCAGCCGCAACCGCGACAACGGGACCGACAGCAGAGCGCCCCGACGGACAGGACGACACTTGACGGACCAACCTCACAAGTCGTTGGTGCACCCTTGTCGAGGTCGTGTCGCGAACGGAGCGACGCGAACCTTCGAGCGGCTTCTACGCAGGCATCCCTTCAGGGGACGAGGACGAAGGCATCCAAGTGGCGCGGGCGCACCACCCGGAAGTCGCGATGGTTGATCGTGGCGACGGTCTCGATGCCGAGCCGCTCGGCGACGGCGACGACCGAGGCGTCGACGAAGCCCAGGTCGAGGTCCGCATATGCAGCGACGAGCTCTGCGCTGCGTTCGTAGTCGGCTGCGACAAGCGCCTCGATGCGCGGGTCGTCGTGTCGAAGCCCAGCGAGGAACGCGGCTTCGGCGGTCGGACTGACGCGACGTCCGAGGAGCCAGCACACCCCGACGATCACCGGGGCCGGCACGATGACCGGGCCGCTGTGGCTGTCGAACCAGTCCACGCAGGTCTGGTGGTGAGCGTCGTCGCGATCGACGATCGCCAGAAGCGGACCGGTGTCGACGACGACCGCAGAGTTCACGAACCGAACTCGTCGCGTCGGATCGCCTTGTAGCGTTCCGACAGCGTGCCGTCACCAGATGCTGCAACACCGGCGAAGGCGAACCTCGTCCCAGCACGACCGTCGGGTTCCGCTGGTGCCGGCAACGATTCGGCGAGTTCGGCGATCACGACATCGAGGCTCACCCCGCGGCGGGCTGCCTCAGCTTCGAGGCGGCGCAGCGCTGCAGGAGGCAACTCGACGGTCACAGACATAACGCCATGGTACCTGGGGCCTACTGACCACGACTCCGCGCGGACACGCTCGAGACCGACCGGATCCGAACTGCACCACACGGCACGGCGCGGCACAGGACGACACGTGACCGACCAACCTCACGCTTCTGTGACCTGTCCGCCATTGACGACCAGACGTCGGGTGAGGCGCACGTTGTCGAGCAGCCGCCGGTCGTGGCTGACCACGAGCAACGTCCCGTCGAACGTGTCGAGTGCCTGTTCGAGCTGCTCGATCGCGGGGAGGTCGAGGTGGTTCGTCGGCTCGTCGAGCACCAGCACGTTGACCCCTCGCGCTTGGAGCAGGGCGAGTGAGGCTCTGGTGCGTTCGCCGGGTGACAGCAGCTCCGTGGTCCGCGTCGCCGCGTCGGCGCCGAGACCGAACTTGGCGAGCAGGGTCCGCACGTCCGAGGTCGTCAGCTCCGGTGCCTCGTCGGCGAATGAGTCGAGCAGTGTCGATTTGCCGTCGAAGGCCGCTCGTGCCTGGTCTACCTCGCCCACGATCACCGAGGACCCGAGAGTCACGCTGCCCTCGTCCGGTTCGATCCGTTCCAGCAGCAGAGCGAGCAGCGTCGACTTGCCCGATCCGTTGCGTCCGGTGATGGCTAGGCGGTCACCGCGGTCGACCTGGACGGTGACCGGACCGAGCGTGAACCCGCCGCGTCGCACGACGGCCGCCGACGCGGTGGTGACGACCGTTCCCGAAGGAGGCGCTCCGGCGATCGAGAACCGCAGCTCCCACTCCTTCCTGGGTTCCTCGACCACCTCCAGCCGCTCGATGGCCTTCTCTGTGCGGCGGGCCTTGGCCGCGAGCTGCTCCGACGTGGCGATGTCGTGGTGGCGGATGAACTTGTCGCGCTCGGAGCGGTCCCGACGGGCTGTCCGGGCGCCCTTGTCGGCCCAGGCGCGCTGGGTCCTGGCACGGTCGGTCAGCTGGGCCTTCTGATCGGCGTACTCCTCGTAGCGGTCCCGGGCCTGGTCGCGGGCCCTGGCCCGTTCGACCAGATAGGACTCGTATCCGCCGCCGTACAGGTGCCAGGTGTTCTGGTGGCGGTCGAGCTCGAGCACCTGGGTGGTCGTCCTGGCGAGGAACTCGCGGTCGTGGCTGACGACGACGATCCCGACCGACGTGTCGCCGACGAACCGCTCCAGCAGGTCGAGGCCGGCGAGGTCTAGGTCGTTGGTCGGCTCGTCGAGCAGCAGGACGTCGAAGCGGCTGAGGAGCAGCGAGGCGAGACCGACCCGGGCCGCCTCACCGCCCGACAGAGTGGTCATCGGCTGGTCGAGCGACACGGAGAGTCCGATGTCGGCCGCGACCTGCGGCAGGCGGACGTCGAGGTCCGCACCGCCGAGGGCCATCCAACGTTCGAGTGCGTCGCTGTAGGCGTCGTCGCTGCCGTCGGCGCCGTCGGCCAGGGCTGCGGTCGTTGCGTCCAGGTCCGTCTGCGCGGCGGCGACCCCGGTCCGCCGTGTGATGGCGCCGCCCACCGTCTCGCCCGGGATCCGCTCCGGTTCCTGGGGCAGCAGACCGACCGTCGCGTGGAGCGGCTGGCGCAGCACCGTGCCGCTGGTCGGTCTGCGGATGCCGGCCAACATCTCGAGCAGCGTCGACTTGCCGGCGCCGTTCGGCCCTACGAGACCGGTCACCGAGCCCGGTGCGACCACCAGGTCGACCCCGGAGAACACGACACGGGGACCGATCTCGGCGGTGAGGTCACGCGCCACCAGCTGGGCTTGCACGGGGGCAGCGTAGGGGTGACACGAGCCTGCGACCGGGTGGGTTTCGTGGTTGACCGAGCGGTCAAGAGCGTCGGTAGTCTGCACGGATGAGCACCGTTGAGACCGATCCCCGCTTCGATGCCGTTGACGATGTCCGGGACCGGCTCCGCAAGGTCGACTACCTCTCGGACGACTCGATCGCCGGGATCGTCTACCTGGCCGACCGGCTCGGCAAGCCCATCCTCGTCGAGGGCCCCGCCGGAACCGGCAAGACCCAGCTCGCGAAGTCGGTCGCCGAGATCACCGGGTCCCGACTGATCCGCCTCCAGTGCTACGAGGGGCTCGACGAGTCCAAGGCGCTCTACGAGTGGAACTACAAGAAGCAGCTCCTGCGCATCCAGGCGTCGCGCGGAGAGGGCGAGACCGCGGGTTGGGACGCGATCGAGGAGGACATCTTCTCCGACGACTTCCTTCTCACCCGTCCGCTGCTCGAGGCGATCCGCGCCGATGACCCCGTCGTGCTCTTGATCGACGAGGTCGACCGGGTCGAGGTCGAGACCGAGGCGCTGCTGCTCGAGATCCTCTCCGACTACCAGGTGTCGATCCCCGAGCTCGGGACCATCTCCGCCAAGCAGATCCCGATGGTGTTCCTGACCTCCAACAACACCCGTGAGCTGTCCGAGGCGCTCAAGCGCCGTTGCCTCTACCTGCACGTCGACTACCCCGACATGGACCGTGAGAAGGAGATCGTCCTCACCAAGGTCCCGGGTGTGACCGAGGCGCTGGCCGACGAGATCGCCCGGATCGTGCGGTCCATCCGCCAGCTCGAGTTGAAGAAGGCTCCGTCGGTGTCGGAGACGATCGACTGGGCCCGCACGCTGGTGCTGCTCGGCAAGGACCACGTCGACGCCGAGACCGCGGTCGACACCGTCAACATCCTGCTCAAGTACCAGACCGACATCGCCAAGGCGGTCAAGGAGATCGCCGCCGAACCGCAGGCGTTCAGGCGGTGACGACGTCGACGTCGTCGAACCCGTCGAGCCCGACGGCGGGTGCCCCTGGAGATCCTGCCGAGCATGCGGCGGGCGTGGCACTGGTCGACCTGCTCAACGGCTTCATCTCGGAGCTCCGCCAGGCCGGACTGCCGGTGAGCCTCACCGAGAACCTCGACGCCATGGAGGCGGTGCGTCACATCCCGCTCGATGACCGCAGCGCGTTCAAGTACGCGCTCGCCGCCACCCTGGTCAAGAACCACGCCCACTGGCGGGCGTTCGAGACCGTGTTCGAGGTGTACTTCTCGCTGCGGGGCAGCGAATACTCGATAGACGAGGATGCCGACGGGACCGGCCCCGACGTCGAGCTCGACGAGGACCTCCAGGGTGAGCTCCCCGAGGGCGCGGGCAAGGGAGACGGTGCCGGTGGCCACGCCGACGGGATGACGCCCGAGGAGCTCGCCGCCGCGCTGTACCAGGCGCTGCTCAAGGGCGACCAGGCGATGATGCGGGCGATGGCCCGCCAGGCGGTCAAGCGCTACGCCGGCATGGAGCCGGGCCGTCCCGTCGGCGGCACCTACTACCTGTACCGCACGATGCGGAACCTCGACCTCGAGGGGATGCTGGAGCGGCTCATGGAGCAGTCCCGCTCCGACTCTCCCGAGCCGCTCACCCCGCTCGAGGAACGACTCGAACACGACGAGTACGAGCACCGCATCGAGCAGCTCAAACAGGAGATCGAGGCCGAGATCCGTCGGCGACTGGTCGCGGACCGCGGCATCGAGGCGATGGCCAAGACGCTGCGCAAGCCGCTGCCCGAGGACATCGACTTCATGCACGCCAGCCGCGAGGAGATGATCTCGCTCCGCAAGGCGCTGCAACCCCTGGCCCGTCGGCTGGCGGTTCGACTCGCCCGCAAGCGCCGCCACGGGCGCAAGGGCGCGCTCGACTTCCGCAACACCGTGCGTCACTCGCTCAGCTACGGCGGAGTGCCCGCCGAACCGAAGTTCCGCTACCCGCGGCCTGCCAAGCCCGAGATCTTCGTCGTGGCCGACATCTCCGGATCGGTCGCGGCGTTCGCACGGTTCACGCTGCACCTGGTGCACGCCATCGCCAGCCAGTTCTCACGCGTGCGCAGCTTCGTGTTCATCGACGGCATCGATGAGGTCACCAGGTTCTTCGAGGGCGAGGAGGACATCGTCCAGGCGATCCACCGCGTCAACACCGAGGCCGACGTGGTGTGGGTCGACGGCCACTCCGACTACGGCCACGCGTTCGAGGTGTTCTGGAACAAGTGGGGCCGCGAGATCGGCCCGAAGTCCACCGTGATCATCCTCGGCGATGCCCGGAACAACTACCACGCGTCGCAGTCCTGGGTGATCAAGGAGATGCGCCAGAAGGCCCGTCACGTCTACTGGCTCAACCCCGAGCCGAAGGCCTACTGGGACACCGGCGACTCGATCGTGGGGGAGTACGGCGTGCACTGCGACGGCACCTTCGAGTGCCGCAACCTCCGCCAGCTCGAGCGCTTCGTCGACCACCTGGTCTGAGTTCCCGCGCTCCCTTCCGGCCCAACTCGCCCCCCGCCCTCTCACCGCCGAGCTTTGTTCCCGTCTTGTGGCCGAAATCGGCCACAAAACGGGAACAAAGCCGGTCCGGTGGGGGCTGGTCAGGGGAGGTGGGCGATGGCGTCGTCGAAGACCCGGAACAGCGCCGGGCCGCCCTTGTCCTCGCGGGCGAGGACGCCGATCCGACGACAGCGGGCGAGCACGTCGCGAGCCTCACGACCTGGCCAGGGGCGGGGGAGCAGCTCGGGCGGCAGCAGCGGGTCCATCTCGAAGCACTCGTTGAACCGGATCGCGATGTGCAGGGCGCCGGGCAGGAAGTCGTGCTCGGACAGGCGCTCATGGCGACGACGCATGTCCTCGAGGGCGTCCGGGACCTCTCGATACGTCTCGATGAAGTCGCTGTAGCGGCGGGCCACCTCGTCGAGCGGCCAGAGCATCTCGACCAGCTTGCGGGGGTTCGTCTCGCCGCCGACTACCAGGTCGTCGGTGGTCAGGGTGCTGACGTGCTCCGAGATCCCGAGGCGGGTTGCCTCTTCGTTCACCTCGGTGGTCCAGCGGTGCGGCGACACGTACAGCCCGGGCTGGATCGAAGCTCCGCCGAGGGCCCGCAGGTGGTCGCGGAAGTGGTCCCTGGCGGCACGGCTGGACTCCGGGATCGCGAACGCGACCAGCCGCCACTTGCGGTCCCAGCCACGACCGGCCGCGTCCTGCGCGTAGGCGGTCAGGTGTCGCTGGTGGTTGACCTCGAGAGCTGCCCGGCCGGCGTCTGTCGCGTGGAACACGGCGTCGCGACCCTCTCCGTCCCGGCTGAACAACCCGTCCGAGATGAGTCGCCGCATGCACGAGCGCACCGTCTCGTCGGAGATGCCGCACTCTGATGCGACCGGGTACAGCTCGGCGGCGTGGACCGACCCGTCTCGGTGGGCGAGGCCCAGGACCATCAGACGCGTGGGGACGCCCCCGTCGGCCGGGTCGACCGGCAGTCCACCGTCAGCACCCGGGGGCCTGGTCGTCTCTCCGTCGGTCGTTTCAGGCACGACCGTAGGGTGTCGCTGCGAACGGTGTCGTGTCAACCGTGAGGGGAGGTGAGTCGGTACGGTCGATCCATGCGGATGTGGACGGCGGCTCTCCTCGTCGGCGCAGTGGCGCTGGTCAGTTCCTGCTCGTCCGGTCAGGACGGCCGTGCCGAGGACAAGGCTGCTGCTGAGCCAGGCGTCCACCTGCTCGACGACTTCCCACTGGCGCAGCGTTCAGGTCCCGCGTTCGTGTGGACAGGCGACCGCGTGTTCGTCTGGGGCGGAGCGACCGTCGAGGACGACGATTCGTCGGATCGCACATCGTTGGGAGACGGCGCGGTTCTCCTGCCGAGTCGGGAGTGGCAGCAGCTGCCGAAGTCGCCTTACCCGCACGGGCTGTACCGACCCGCTGCGGCATGGGACGGCACCGAGGTCATCATCGTCGGCAGCGACTGCGACGAGTCGATCCCGCCGAACACGACGGGTGAACCACCCCGCTGCGATGCTCCAGCGGGTCTGGCGTGGAACCCCGCGGATGGCCAGTGGCGGCGTCTTCCCGCGCCGCCGATTCCCGTCGACCCCGACTCGGGTCAGGCGGTGCTCCGCTGGGGCGGGACCGCCGTCGGCGGCGAGGGTCGAGCGCTGTTCGTCGACGACCGATCAGGCGTCACTCTCGTCTGGGATCGTGAGTCCGAGGGCTGGACGACCGTCCCGTCGCCGACCGGGGGACCCGTCATGTCCTGTGGCGACCCTACCCAGCCGTGGATCGTTGCCCAGTCGGCTCCCAAAGGTGCAGGAGCCGCCGACGTGCGGCTCTGGACGATCCGACCCACGGGCAACGAGCCTGCCGTCTGGTCCGACGGCGTCGAGCCACAAGCGGCCGCTGACCCCACGACCTGCGGCGCCGGGTTCGTGGTCGGCAGCATCGGGTTCGACGTCCGACTGATCGACGTCGGAACCGGCGTGGCGTCGTCCATCCCGGTCCCGCAGGCCGACGAAGCAGCCACTCCGTCCGGGGACGTCCCCTCAGGGGAGCCGGTGACGACGTCGGCATCGCTGGTGGGCTGGTGGCTGTTCACCACCACGGCCATGCCGCTGGCACCGTTGCCGACCACGACGCCCGACCCGGCCACGCAGGCGAACCCGGGACCGGGACCGACCTTGACCCCGCCGGTGAACTGGTCGTCGCCACTCCGCTCGGTCCGCTTGGCACCCGACAGCGACGCGGTCCCGTTCGACGAGGAGGAGTTCAACCTCCTCGCGTGGGCCCGGACCGTCGCCGCCACGGACCGGGGGATCGTCGCGTGCGATCTCCGCGAGAACCTCACCTGCAAGGAGTGGGTAGCGCCGAAGGAGCTTGGGCCACCTCGTCGCTGAGGTTGGCTGAGCGTTCGGCAAGCACACCCCGCCCGCTACGGTGATCGGAGCGCCGCCGTGGCGGTGGCGGCAGGGTGAGCGGCGGTGGATCGTCGCAGGACGAGTGGGCGTGTCATGGGGTTGATCGACAAGGTGAGGGGACGGGTCGAGCGGGTCAAGCCGCGTGTCACGGAGTGCATCATCTACGCCCGACCGCTGCCGTTGATCGCCGACGAGAAGCCGCCGGCAGGCGACGACTTCTCGTTCAAGTGCGTGTTCGATCCCACCGACCGGCACCTCCGTCAACTGGAGTCCGAGGAGCACCTCGAGCTCATGAAGCCGTTCTTCGCCCACGGGGGATGCGTGATCGTCGGCATCCACACACCGACCGACACGGCGATGGCGAAGCTCTGGCTCCTGACCTACACGCCCGTCCCGTCCGACTCGAAGCGCGGGCTGCTGCCGATCAACCTCGCCAGGGACGAGTGCTTCCTCCTCGACCTCTGGACCCACCCCGACTACCGCCGTCAGGCGGTGGCGTTCACGATGGCCTACGAGCTCGGCGCGTGTGTCGACCGCTACTACCCGAACCTGCGGTGGGTCTACGGGTACGCGCACAAGGACAACGAGGCTTCACGCAACCTCATGGAGCTCATCTACGGAATGTGGGCCGTGCAGGAGATCACCGAGGTCGAGGTCGGCGACTTCTGGGTGAACGTGCTGCCCGGATCCGACCACCCCAAGTTCGGGCCGTTCTCCAAGAAGGGCCGACACTCGGGCGACGGGTTCCAGATGCCGGGCCGTCCCCGCAGCGGCGACATGTACCGCGACTACCACCACAAGGACGGGTTCGCGACTGGGATCATGGAGGCGGAGCTGTCAGACGACTGGTTCTGGTCCGGTCCCGAGTGGTTCGACAACGACCACCCGCTGGGCCCTGACGGCAGGCCGGCCACCCCGGAGACCCTGCCCAGGGAGATCTGAGGATCGGGCCCGCGGGATCTGAAGACCCGTCCGAGACCGTCGTTCAGCCGAGGTGAAGGCCGCACTCCGACTTGCCGCGACCCTTCCAACGCCCCGACCGCGGGTCCTCACCCGGTGCCACCTTCTCGGTGCAGGGCATGCAGCCGATCGACGGGTAGCCCTGGTCGATCAGGGGGTTGACCGGGACGTCGTGACGCTCGATGTAGTCGTCCACGTCGGCAGCGGTCCACGTTGCGAGCGGGTTCACCTTGACCAGGCCGCGGATGTCGCGGGCGACGATCGGAGCCCCGGCTCTCGACTCGGCCTCGTCCCGTCGCAGTCCCGACATCCACGCGGCCTTGCCGGCCAGAGCCCTGTCGAGCTGACCGACCTTCACCGCCGAGCAGCAGTTCTCGGGGTCGACCTTCCAGAGCTCCTCCGCGTGGGGCGCCACCGTCATGATGCGGAGGTTCAGCCCGTAGCGTCGACGGACCGTCTCGACGGTCTCGAGCGTCTCGGGGAAGTGGTA
>CAZNQK010000044.1:0-20419 GCA_964575165.1 uncultured Aquihabitans sp.
GTCGATCTCGTTGTCGAAGTGGCCGATGTTGCCGACGATCGCGTTGTGCTTCATCCGGGCCATGTGCTCGGCGGTGATGATGTCCTTGTTGCCAGTCGTCGTGATGAAGATGTCACCGGTCTCGACGACGTCCTCGAGGCGGACCACCTGGATGCCCTCCATCGCGGCCTGCAGAGCGCAGATCGGGTCGATCTCGGTGACGACCACCCGGGCGCCCTGCCCGCGCAGCGACTGCACGCAGCCCTTGCCGACGTCGCCGTAGCCGCACACGACAGCGAGCTTCCCGCCGATCATCACGTCGGTCGCCCGGTTGATGCCGTCGACGAGCGAGTGGCGACACCCGTAGAGGTTGTCGAACTTGGACTTGGTCGTGGCGTCGTTGACGTTGATCGCCGGGAACAGGAGCAGTCCCTGCTCGAACATCTGGTACAGGCGATGGACGCCTGTCGTCGTCTCCTCGGTGACGCCCTTGATGCCGGCGCCGACGCGGGTCCAGCGCTGAGGATCCTCGGTGAGGGTGCGGCGCAGGGTGGCGAGCACCACGCCCCACTCGTCGGAGTCCTCCTCGACGGTGTCTGGAACCGCTCCAGCGGCCTCGTACTCGGTTCCCTTGTGCACCAGGAGCGTGGCGTCGCCGCCGTCGTCGAGGATCATGTTCGGGCCGGTGTGGCCGTCCGCATCCGCCGGCCACTGCAGGACCTGCTCGGTGCACCACCAGTACTCGTCGAGCGTCTCACCCTTCCAGGCGAACACCGGCACGCCCCGGGGGTCTTCGACCGTGCCGGTCGGACCGACGACGACCGCAGCCGCGGCCTCGTCCTGGGTCGAGAAGATGTTGCAGCTGCACCACCGCACATCGGCACCGAGCTCCGTCAGGGTCTCGATGAGGACGGCGGTCTGGACCGTCATGTGCAGCGAGCCGGTGATGCGGGCGCCCGCGAGCGGCTTGGAATCGGCGTACTCGGCCCGGATGGCCATCAGACCGGGCATCTCCTGCTCGGCGAGCTCGATCTGCTTGCGACCGAGCGGGGCGAGGGCGAGGTCGGCGACCTTGTAGTCGGTGAACGTCATGGGACAACTCCAGTGCCGCACGGGCGCGGCGATCTCGGGAACAACGGTTCGTGGGCCGAGCTGGGGTCGTCTGACACCGGGTACATGGCAGCTCTCGCGTCGATGAGTGTACGCGACCCGGGCGACCGCGACCTCAGCGGTCCTGACCTCAGCTCTCGCGGAGCCAGGCCTTCAGGTCGTCGAGCACCGCGACCGGACCCGGATCGACGCCGGACTGGACCGCCAGGTGCAGCGACACGAGATCTCCCTGCATCACCAGGTCCATGACCTGAGCGAGCGGACCCGGACCGGCGGCGCGCACCGTGTGGATGTCGGCCACCACCTCGTCGCAAGCGTTCGCGACGAACTCGAACCGTCGGTCGACCTTCGGGTGCTCGTGGTCGTGGCGGAGCAACACCAGGCTCAGGACCTGACGCGTGACATCGCCGTGCTGGGCCCAACCAGCGAGCTCGTTGTGGGTCGCCTCGGGGATCCGGTTGGCCCACGACGGGACCTTGGGGTTCTCGTTGAACTGCCCCTTCCAGCGCCACGCAGCGACCTCGCCGATGGGACCCCCGCCGTAGACGATCGGCAGCGTCCGTCCTATCCGCTGGGCCAGCCGCTCGGCGTCGTTGCCGGGGACGCTCAGCTGCCGGCTCCGGGTCCGCAGCTGCTCGACGGTGGCAGCGAGCGCCGCATCGCACGAGGGGATCAGGCCCAGCCTGTCGAGCACGACCAGCAGCGGCACCGTCACCGCGCCGATGCCGGCCCGAGGCATGGGGATCGACGGGTCGACCGGGACGTGGGCGACGCCCCACTCCCCGCCCAACTCCTCGAGCTCACCCCCGGCGGCCACGGTCACGATCCGCGCACCGCGTCGATGGGCGTCGGTCGCCGCCTCGATGGTCTCCTCGGTCCCGCCGGAGAACGACACGGCGAACACGAGCGTGTCCGGTCCGACGAACCCGGGGCACCGGTAGTGCTTGGAGACCGTGATGGGCACGGCGCAATCGGGGCCGGCGACAGCGGCGCACACGTCACCGCCGATGCCGCTGCCGCCCACGCCGAGCACGACCACCGAACGGATGCCGTCGGCGGCCGGTAGGCCGCTCACGTCACGGGCGGCCACCGCGGCGCGTTCGATCTGGTCCGGTAGGCCGTGCGCGGCCGCGAACATGTCGAGCGAGTCCAGCACCCCGTCGCCGATCAGGCCGTGAAGGTGGGCGAGACGCCGTCGGCCTCGGCCTTGGCGAGCAGGCGCTCGTGCTCGGCGTCATCGACCGATGTGGCCTCGTCGATCAGCATGACGGGGATCCCGTCGCGGACCTCGTAGCGGCGATGGAGGCGCGGGTTGTAGAGGCTCGCCTCGTCGGCGAAGTAGAGCAGCGGACCCTTGTCCTCGGGACAGGCCAGGATCTCCAGCAGCCGGGGGTCGAGGGTGTCATCGGTCGTCATCAGGATCTCCGGGTCGGGCGGGGCTGGCGTGTCAGCCGGCCATGATGGCGCGGACCTCGTCGACACGGCGAGCGCAGCTGTCGGCGTCCGCGGCTTCGAGGTTCAGACGCAACAGGGGCTCGGTGTTCGATGGGCGCAGGTTGAACCACCAGTCGCCACCGTCGACGGTGAGCCCGTCGAGGCGGTCCTGGGTGAGTCCGGCGAAGTGCCCGGCGACCCGTTCGATCACCCCGGCCGGATCATCGACACGGGTGTTGATCTCGCCGGAGTCCGCGTAGCGTTCGAACGGCCGCCTCATCTCCGACAGTGCGGTCCCGGTGATGCAGAGCTGCTCCAGCACGACCAGCGCTGCGATGAGTCCGGAGTCGGCACGGAAGTTGTCACGGAAGTAGTAGTGCGCTGAGTGCTCCCCGCCGAACACGGCGCCTGTCTCGGCCATGACCTGCTTGATGAAGGAATGGCCGACGCGGGTGCGGACGGGTGTCCCGCCGTGCTCGCGGACCACCTCGGGAACGGCCTTGGAGCAGATCAGGTTGTGGATCACCGTCCCACCGGGGTTCCGGTCGAGGATGCTCGCAGCGATGATCGCCGTGGTCGTCGAACCCGACAGCCCGACGCCCTTCTCGTCGACCAGGAACACCCTGTCGGCGTCACCGTCGAACGCCAGACCGACGTCCGCACCGACCTCGACCACCCGCTTGCGGAGATCCGCCGTGTTCTCGGGCTGGATCGGATCCGCCGGGTGGTTCGGGAACGTCCCGTCGAGCTCGCCGTACATGACCTCGAGGTCGAACGGGAGAGCCTCGAACACCGCCGGCACGACGAGGCCACCCATGCCGTTCGCCGTGTCCGCCACCACCCTCAAGGGCCGCAGGGCGCTGACGTCGACGAAGGATCGGACGTGGTCGGCGAACAGCGGCAGCACCTCCTGCCGGGTCAGGGTCCCCTTGGCGTCGGCATCGCCCACCGCCCCGTCCAGGGATGCCTGGGCGACCTCGCGGATCGTCCCGAGCCCGGTGTCCTCACCGACCGGTCGGGCGCCCGACAGGCAGAACTTCACGCCGTTGTACTGGGCCGGGTTGTGCGACGCTGTGAACATCGCACCCGGCGCGTCCATCGACCCGGACGCGAAGTAGAGGAGGTCGGTCGAACCCAGACCGAGGTCGACCACGTCGAGCCCCTGGGACCGCACGCCTTCGGCGAACGCACCCGACAGTTCGACGCCCGAGGGCCGCATGTCCCTCGCGACCAGCACCCGCGTCGGCGCGTCGCCACCGGCGGCTTCGTCGAGCGCGAACCGGGCGAAGCCGACCCCGATGGCACGTGCCAGTTCGGCGTCGAACTGATCCGGCACCGTCCCGCGGACGTCGTAGGCCTTGAAGATGGCGTCGAGGACCGGCATGGGGCCGAACCCTACTGGACGACGCCTGAGCCGTCGGTGCCCTCGGTGAGCTGTCGCGGCGGTGGGAGCGCCACCACGTCGTCGATCTCGTAGTCGCCCAGACGGGCGTGCGCACGGACCCGGAACAGGTCCCGGACGAGGCGTGTCGCATCGCGGATCACGTGGACCGTGGATCGGCTGGAGTTCACGACCCGCACCGGCACCTCCGTGAGCGTGAGGCGGTCCCGCTCGACCAGGTGGAACACCTCGACGTCGAAGGCGAACCCGTCGACGTGGGTGCGGGAGAACACGGACCGCGCAACGTCCGAGCGCATCGCCTTGATGCCGCACTGGGTGTCGAGGTAGCGCCCCAGCAGCACGAGCCCGGTGAACACGTTGATGATGCGTCCACCGGCCTCGCGGAGCCGCCCGGCGCGGACCACGGTCAGCGTCCCCTCGTGCTGGCGGCTGCCGACCGCCACGTCCCACCCCGCCTCGATCGCCTCCACGAACCGCAGGAGCTGCTCCGGCGGGTAGGACAGGTCCGCGTCGGTGAACGCCACCGTGCGACCCCCGGCGGCCATCATCCCCGCGCGAACCGCTGCGCCCTTGCCCCGGTTGCGGGCCTCGCGCAGGACGACGTCGGCGCCGGCGGTCTCGGCCCGGTCGGCTGTGCCGTCGTCGGAGCCGTCGTCGACGACGATGATCTCGAGGTCACCATCGCGATCGAGAATCCAGAGATCCTCCCGGATCTGCGAGACGGTCGTCGCGATGCGATCCGCCTCGCGGTACGCGGGAACGACCACGGTGAGACGGAACCGACCTGGAGGGGTCGGCCGGCCGGCCGGGACGCTCTGGTCGTCACGGACCGCGTCGTACATGAAGCGGCGGTAGTTGGCCGTCCGCACCAGGAGCGCGACCAGGAGAGCGGGCACCTTGATCACGACCAGCCCCCACGCCCGACGTGGGTCGAGAGCGAGGTCGAGAACCGTCACGACCGCCACGTCGGTCACGAGCGCGACCGCAGCGGCTCCGGCGTAGTGACCCGGCCGCCGGTACCAGCGCACACGCGGGTCACCGGGGAACGTCACGGCACCGTGAAGCACCCAGGACACGACCGTCGCGACGGCCACGGCGACAGCGTCCGCGAACGGCACCGACCAGCCGACGGACTGACGGAGGCCGACGAACAGCCCGACGTCCACGACGGTCGCGACGACGCCTACGAGGACGAAGCGACGAAGCGTGTTCACGGATCGGGTTCGAAGGGGGGGGACGTCGGTCGCGCCCACGGCAGGAACCCGAAGGGCCTCCACTCTCCGACCCGCTCGACGATGCGGTTGCTGCGCGAACGCTCGTCCCACACGGCGAGGCCGAGCACGAGGACGACTCCCAGCAGTGTGAGGAGCCAGCCGAGACGATCGACGTTCGTGGTGCCGTAGCTGACGGTCACGTGCTTCGACGTCGGGACGACCACCATCAGGTTCGGGCTCACCCTGTACGGACCGTCCGCCCCGTCGGCCTGCCAGTTCGGGAAGAACGAGTTGCGGATGAGGATCGGAGTGCCCGTCCGGCTGACGTCGAACGAGACCGAGTCGCCGTCGTCCCGGACGTTGCTCACCTCGACCTCGGGGACCGCGACCCGGGGCGGATCGGTGTCGTCGGGAGAGACACGCTTCCACTCCGAGGGTCCCGACGTGGCCAGCGGTACGTCCCAACGGGTCGGGTCCTGGTACCACGTCACCGCCGGACCGGCCTGCTTGGCACCGACCTCCTGCCCCGCCAGCGGAGCCGAACGCTCCTTGGCGTAGACCCACCCGTCGATGTGGTCGTCGGTGTCCTCCAGCACGACAGGCTGGTAGCGCAGCGGCGTCACGAGCTCCGCGTCCGCGACCTGGAACACGACCCACCGGTGCGAGACCCCGTCCGCGGTGGGTGGCGGGTTCACCGCGGTCAACTCGGTCAGCCGATCGTCGGCACGGGCGGCGTCGATCGCCTGCTGCGACGTGGCCATGTAGTACTTCACACCGAGCATCTGAAGGTGAGAGATGCCGAGCTCCACGTCCAGGCCCGAGTAGGGGAGGTCACGCTGGGCGCGCGACGGCTGCGCCGACAGCTCTGACTGGTTCAGGAAGTGGAAGGGCGTGGTCGACGACGCCTCGAAGTACAGGCCCTCCATCGAACCGATGCATCCGTCCGTGAAGTACGGCAGCAGCATCAACGCCATCGGCGTGCCGAAGCGATCCAGCTTCGGCTCGTACTCCCACATCGCCCGACCGCAACCGTGCTCGGCGCCGATCTCGGACATGGTGTCGACGAGGCTGCGGAACTCCGGGTAGGCCTCCCTCCCTTCGAGTCCCTCGTAGTTGTACTTGGCCCAGCTCGACGCCACGTTCTGCTTGCCCCAGCCCAGCCCCATCCACCGGTAGGTGGTCGTGCCGTCCTTCGCCGTCGCCAGGCTGCCGCCAGGCAGGATCCGCAGCGCCCCACCGAGAGCGACGACGACGACCAGGAGGGTGGCGGCCGCACCGATCACCCCGACGAGCACCGGCTCACGGCGTCGATGCGTCAGGTCGGCCACCAGGAGGGCGATCGACCTGATCACGAGGGCCACGGCCACGCCGGCGAGCAGGTACAGAGCCAGGTAGTAGAAGGGCAGGATCCTGGCGTTCCACAGCCGCCACTGCGGCGCGAAGCGGAACGCCCACGCCATGGCGGCCACGACGAGGGCGAGGAACCAACCGATCCTCTGACGGTGCACGATCGACAGCACGACGCCGAGCGCGGCGAGCACGAAGACGACGTTGCGGTACGGCATGTCGAACTGGGCCGGCTGCGGCCACAGGTACTCCGCGTACTTCGTGTACTTCTCCCAGCCCATGTCGTTCATGTACGGGCTGTTCAGGAAGAACGGCACGAACCAGAAGCAGGCGAGCAGTCCGCCGACCGGCAACGAGAACGTCGAGAAGACCCCCGCCCTGAGGTCGCCTCCCAGGAACAGCAGGACCGCCACGAGGGTCGCGACGACCGGGAAGTACTCCTGGCGATACACCAGCGCGAGCACGGCGACGGCCAACAGCGCGACGGCGATCCCGCGGGCGACCACCGAGGAGTCCCACCAGGGGACCCGGTCCTCACGCCGGGTGAGGACGAAGACCACCGTCGCCGCCACCGCGAACATCGCCGGGATGATGTGGCAGAGGAGCACCAGCCCGAACAGGGTTGCGGCGAGAGCCATGTGCCGACCGGTCCGCACCCCTCGCACCAGCACCGCCAGGTAGAGGAGGCACAGGGTGAGCGAGATCGAGAACGCGAACTCGCCGGCCATCGTCGAGGTGATGTTGCCGCCGAGGATCGTGTAGCCCGACTCGTACAGGAACGCGGTCGCACCGACCGCCACGACCGCCGGACCGGGGAACGGCATCCGGAACGACCGTGCCAGAACGAACGCTGCGAGCGGCAGGGTGACCAGACCGGAGACCGTCACGATCTTGAACGCCGTCTCGTAGGGAACGGGGACGCTGAGCAGCGCCGATGTCCCGAGAGCGATCCACGCCGTCGTACGCATGAGCGGCGAGCTGATCTTCCTGCCGACCAGCCACGCCAGCGATCCGATCCCGGCGAGCAGGAACGGGCTGAGCCAGAGCGGCGGGCCGACGTTGATCATCACGATCAACAGCGACGGGACCACCATGTAGAACACGTACGCGGGGAACCCGGCATACCAGTCGGGCGTCCATCCGGTGAGCCGGAACGACGGCAGGAGGTGATCGCGCAGGAATGCCGGACCCCACACGTGGGCGCCCATGTCGCCGCCCGTCGGGGTGTTCGTGCTGAGGATCCCCTGGGGGCTGAGCGAAGCGAAGACGAACACGCAGGCGAGACCCACGACCACCCACGACACGAGGTTCGCCCAGTCCCGGGACGGGTGCTCAGCGTCGTCGACGTCGATCAGCCTCCCGGGACGGACCGCCGTCCGGTCGAGAGCGACAGCCTCACCGAGCGCGTGCTCATCGAACGCGTGCTCATCGAACGCTTCCTCACCGTCGAGATCCGCCCCGTCCGACTCGGCATCGTCGAGTGGATCTCCCTCGAGCAGCTCCGGGTCGAGCACGGCGGCGTCGGTCGGCGGAGACGACGCGTCAGGACTCGGGTTCGGGCTGGGGTCCATGCGGGCCACATGCTGGCAGATCCCCGCACGACCGAAGGTGCACCCGGACGGTCTCACCCGTCCCGCATGGGGACGTGCTCAGGAGGACAGCGAGCGGCGGTAGCGCGTCGGGACGGCGCTGATGTCGGTCAGCACTCCATCGAGGTGCACAGGGTCGCCGTCACGGCGCCAACTTCGGGTGTCGCACGTCGAACAGGACCGCATCACCAGACGTGAGCCGTCGATCGTCAGTCCGATCTCGACGAGCTCGTTCCTGCACGTCTCGCAGCACGCCATCGATACCTCCCAGCTCGCGGTCCGGCGCCTCCGGGCGTCGGAGCCGCACGGGACGATGGTCCCGGGCGACCACTCTCCGTCGGCGCCACGACGCCCGCGGATGAGCGTTGTGGCCGACATTGGGCCGAACGGCCCAGGACGAAGGGCCGAAGGACCCACCCGACCCTGCCCCACCCCCACCGAACTCGGGAGCCTGGGTCAGGCCGTCAGGTAGAGCAGCACGACGCTGGCGGCGTTGAAACCGGCGTGGGTCACGATCGACATCCCGAGCCGACCGGTACGTACCGCCATGACAGCGAGCACCAGCCCGATGACGAACAACCCGACGAACTGGAGCGGCTGGAGGTGGATCGCGGCGAAGACCGCCGCGCTGACGACACACGCAGCGACGTCGGAGAGGCCTCGCTTCTGGAGCGAACGCAGCAGCAGCCCGCGGAAGAAGAGCTCCTCGACGATCGGAGCGCCGACCACGACGATGAACGTCAGCAGGATCCATCCGAGCGGGTTCTCGGCCTTGTCCGACAGCGCCCGCGCCGGTGCCGACAGGTCGTCGCTCGTCTGGCCTGTCAGCTCCAGGATCGGCCAGTACAGCAGGGGGAGCACCAGGACCTGCACCGCGACGCCGATGGGCAGACCCGACAGATCCATCGGGCGGAACGACAGCCCGAAGTCGTGGACCACCCCCCTGCCCCTGGCCCCGGCCAGCACCACCGCACCGACGTAGCCGCCCCACAGGGGAACCTGGAGCAGCGCACCTGCCCACATCGGGATGTCCGCGCTCTCGGTCCACCCCGCCAGCGACATGGCGACGACGGTCGTGACGATTGCCAACGCCTGGGCCAGCAGGATGCCAACCGCGACCTCGCCCAGACCCCACTGGCTGCGAGCGGGATCCATCCACGCACGCGAACGTCTGGAACCACCGGCAGCAGCCACCTCGTTCACGGACCGAACCTCACGCGAGCCAGCCGGCCCGCTGTCAGGCCCCGACGAGGTCGAGGCGGCCGTCCAGCGTTCCGGACCCGATGCCGAGCGTCAGGTCCTGGGTGGACACCGGGCGACGTCCGTCGATCGACGACCGCTCGTCGCACAGGTCCCATCCGAGAGGGACCCTCACGCCGTCGGCGTGCGTCGGGCACAGGTCATGCACCATCGGATGGTCCTCGGGGACGAGGTCCTCGAGCCAGACGACACCCTCGGCATAGGCGTACGACAGCGTGGCCGCCGCGGGGCGACCGCATCCGGGACGGGCACAGCTCCTGCTCACCCGGGGCACCGTACCGTCACCGCTCCTCCCGATCGGGGACCCGCCCCCGAACGGCAGGGATCCGGCGCCGTCGACCAGCACTCCGGGCGGGCTTCTCAGGTTCGCTGTGTCGAACGGTGCCGCAGCCTCGTAGGCTGGTGCGATGCCACCCGAGCACGACGACATGTCCCCTGGCCCCGGGAAGGGTCGGACGAACGGCCTTCCCTCCTGGCTCCTGTGGGTCCTCGTCGCCATCGTCGGCCTGACGGTGGTCAGCGCCCTGTCGCTCAACTCGACCCAACGCCAGCAGATCGCCTTCTCCGAGTTCACCAGCCAGGTCGAGTCCGGCAAGATCAAGTCGGTCACCTGGAACAACGTCGACCAGTCGATCACCGGGACCACCAAGTCGGGCGAGGACTTCGTCACCACCGGGCCGTCGGAACCCACCCCCGAGCTGCTCGCGTCGATGGACGAGCACGACGTCGAGGTCGACTTCTCGACCCCCACGCCGAACCTGTTCGTGCAGATGCTGCCGCTGCTGCTGCCGCTCGGCCTGATCGTCGGCTTCTTCGTGTGGATGAACCGTCGAGCCCAGGGGCAGATGAGCGGCATCATGTCGATCGGTCGATCCAGGGCGAAGACCTACTCGACCGAGCGTCCCGCCACCCTGTTCACCGACGTCGCGGGATACGAGGGCGTCAAGACCGAGATCCGTGAGGTCGTCGACTTCCTCAAGGAGCCGGACCGCTTCCTCGAGATCGGCGCCAAGATCCCCAAGGGCGTCCTGCTCGTCGGCCCCCCAGGCACCGGCAAGACCCTCATCGCCCGCGCCGTCGCCGGCGAGGCCGGCGTTCCGTTCCTCTCCGTGTCCGGATCGGACTTCATGGAGATGTTCGTCGGCGTCGGAGCGAGCCGCGTGCGAGACCTGTTCGAGTCGGCCCGCAAGCACGGTCGGGCGATCATCTTCATCGACGAGATCGACTCCGTCGGCCGCAAGCGCGGTGCCGGCCTCGGAGGCGGCCACGACGAACGTGAGCAGACGCTCAACCAGATGCTCTCCGAGATGGACGGATTCGAAGGCACCGACGGCGTGGTGATGATGGCCGCCACGAACCGGCCCGACATCCTCGACCCCGCACTGCTGCGCCCCGGCCGATTCGACCGCCAGGTCGTCGTCCCGCTGCCCGAGCTCGATGACCGCAAGGCCATCCTGGCCGTCCACGTGCGGCACAAGAAGCTGGCTCCCGACGTCGACCTCGACCTGGTGGCCCGCGGAACCCCCGGCATGTCGGGCGCCGACCTCGCCAACCTGGTCAACGAATCTGCCCTGACCGCGGTGCGCCGCGGGTCGAAGGTCGTCGAGATGCACGACTTCGAGGACGCACGCGACCGCGTCCTCATGGGACAGCGACGCGAGTCCATGGTGCTGTCGGACCGGGAGAAGGAGATCACCGCCTACCACGAGGCCGGCCACGCCCTCTGCGCGGCGCTGCTGCCCAACGCGGATCCGGTCCACAAGGTCACGATCCTCCCCAGAGGCATGGCGCTCGGGGTGACCCAGCAGCTCCCCGAGGAGGAGAAGCACTCCTACAGCCAGGACTTCCTCGAGGAGTCGATCATCGTCGCGATGGGCGGTCGCGTCGCCGAGGAGCTCGTCTTCGACCACCGCTCCACTGGCGCGGCGAACGACCTCCAGGTGTCGACGGAACGGGCCCGCAAGATGGTGACGGAGTTCGGCATGAGCGACGAGATCGGACCCCGCGCGTGGGGGACGTCCGGTCCGGTGTTCATCGGCGACGACTTCGGCCACCAGCGTGAGTACTCCGAGGACACCGCCCGGGCGATCGACGCCGAGGTCGAGCGTCTCCTTCGCCAGGGCGAGGACCGCTGCCGCCAGATCCTGATCGACAACCGGACCGCCCTCGACCTGATCACCAAGGTGCTCCTCGAACAGGAGACGATCTCCGGCAGCGAGGTGAACCGACTCATCCGGGTGGCCAACGGCACCGAGCCCGACCTGCCGGCCCCGTCGACACCGGCCGTCGCCGCACCGCGCCCCGGCCCACCCGTGGGAGGCACGCCGGCACCGGTCCCCCCACCCGTCCCGCCGCACCTCGCTCCCACTCCCCGCCCGAACGTCCTGCCGACCCAGCCGTTCTCCGGCGACGTCCAGCCCTGACCGCGGCACTTACCGGCGCCTCCACGACCGCACGTCGGCGGATGTCGTGCGACGTCGACGACTGTCGTGTCTCTTCGGTCGACTGACGTATAGGTCGATCGGCCCACCCTGGGTCGAACGCCTCAAGTTCCATGGGCCGATCGGCCGAAGCGCCGCTGCATGGACGTCCACGGCGGGACTCGAACAGCGCAGACACCACAGCTCCGGAGCAGGCCCGGAACGCCTCCCTCCCCCACACCAGCACCAGCACACCCGCGTGACGGTGACGGTCCGGCCCCGGGGCCCGCTCAGGGGCATCCCTCGGGGTCGGACCGGCCGACGAGCACGAGGCGCAGCCTCCTCGGCGCTGCCGGAGCCGGTGGCCTCGCACTTGCCGCCGCAGCTTGCGCTCCGCCGACCGGACCACCGACCACCACTCCGAGCACCCCTCCTCCTCCGCCGCCACGACCGGTGCCCGTTCCCGTCGAACAGGCCCGACTGCTGGCCTCCCGGGCCACGTTCGGAGCCACCGGGGCCGTCGTCGAGCGGTTGGTCGCAGTCGGACGGGAAGCCTGGCTCGATGAGCAGTTGGCCGCGACCCTTCCGGACGCGGAGGCGCTCCTGTCTGGCTACACCACGTTGGCGGCGACGAACCGGCAGAACTACGACGCCGACGACGAGGTCGTCTTCAACGAGCTCGACCACGCGATGCTGCTGCGGGCCGTCCACTCCGGAAACCAGCTCTACGAGGTGATGTGCGACTTCTGGTCGAACCACTTCAACGTGTGGCGCAACGCCAAGTGGCTCACCCAGCTCAAGACCCGCGACGACGCCGACGTCGTGCGTCGCCACGCCCTGGGCCGGTTCGTCGACCTGCTGAAGGCGTCCGGCAGGAGTCCGGCGATGCTCGTCTACCTCGACAACTTCGTCTCCAACGCCAACGCGGCGAACGGGCTCAACGAGAACTGGGGAAGGGAGCTGCTGGAGCTCCACACCCTCGGGATCATCAAGGGCGAACAGGTCTACACCGAGGCCGACGTGCGAGGTGTCGCCAAGGTCATGTCGGGCCGCACGATCCGCTGGGCCGACGACGCCCGGCGCTACGACTACGAGTTCAACCCCTGGATGCACTCGAGTGATGCGGTGTCGATCCTCGGTGGTCAATGGAACCGGCCCGCCAGACCCAACGGCACCGGAGGTGAGGGCGACGGCGACTCGCTGCTCGACTTCCTCGCCCGGCACGCCTCGACGGCCCGGCACATCGCCTACAAGCTGTGCCGCCGGTTCGTGGCCGACGAGCCACCGACGGCGCTGGTGGATCGCCTCGCCGCCGTCTACCAGGCCAACGACACCCAGATCCGGCCGGTGCTGCGCGCACTGTTCCTGTCCGACGAGTTCAGAGCCTCCGCCGGTCAGAAGGTCAAGCGCCCGAACGAGTGGCTCTACTCCACCCTCAGGGCGACGAAGACTTCGATCGACCCGCGACCGAGCGGACAGGCCGTCGATCGGCTCCAGAGTCTCCAGGCGTCGCTCGGCCAGCCGATCAACGGTCGACCCAGTCCCGACGGCTGGCCCGAGACCGCGCCGGAGTGGATCTCCTCCGAGGGCCTGCTCAAGCGCTGGGAGTACGGCGAGAAGATCATGCGCAACAAGGTCACGGACTCCGGAGCCGCGGAGAAGGTCACAGTCGACCTCGCATCCCTGCTGCCCGCTCCGCTTCCGGCCACCACGCGAGAGCTCGTGGTGGCGATAGCGGACCAGGTCTTCCAGATGGCGATCAGCACCGCGGATGCCGACGCCATCCTGGGCGGACTGACCATCAGCCCGACTGCGGCGGCAACGACGATCACCGCGAACTCGAACAACCTGCAAGCGACGTTCGGTCTGGTCTGCGCCCACCCGACGTTCCAGCGACGCTGACACCGGAGGACGACGATGAGCACAGCAACGACCCATCCGATCCCTGACAGCACCGGCGTGAGCCGTCGCGGGTTCATGGGCCTCGTGGGCGCCGGGGCCTCGGTCCTCGGCTGGAACAGCCTCGGCTCCCGCATGGCGTTCGCCACCCCGGAGAACCCCTCGACCGGCGACGTCATCGTGGTCGTGTTCATGCGAGGCGGCTGGGACGGGCTCAGCGTGGTCGCGCCCTACCAGATGCCGACGTACCAGGCGCTGCGCCCCAACATCCGCATCAAGCCCGCGTCGGAGTTCACGGACCCGACGGGCAGGGCCGGGCTGCCGCTCGAAGCCGGCGGGAACGTCGCTCCGTTCCCTCTGTCTGCGACGTTCGCGATGCACCCGTCGATGAGCGCGCTGCACGCCGGCGCCTGGAGCGACGGCAAGCTGGCGGTGATCCACGCCGCCGGGATGCCGGCGTCGGAGTCCTCGACGCGCAGCCACTTCGAGGCTGCGGAGTACTGGGAGCGCGGCTCCCGGTCCCTCGCGGTCACCACCGGGTTCCTCAACCGGTACCTCGGTGGGCTCGACGGCCTCGACCGGTTGAGCGCCGTCGGCCGGGGCTCGACCCTCCAGTCGTCGTTGCAGGGCCCTAGCACCGCCATGTCGATGGGGTCGATCTCCGGGTTCGGCGTCCGTGGTTTCCCCGACAACACGAGGGCTCGCAACGCCCTCATAGGCCTCTACCGGCACGGAGCGGACCTCGTGGCCGAGACAGGCGCCGACACCCTCGACGTCGTGAACCTGCTCGCCTCGATCCCGCCGGATCCCGGCCCGCAGAACGGCGCCGCGTACGGGACCGACAGCCTGTCGCAGAACCTGAAGGAGGTGGCACGCCTCATCCGGTCGAACGTCGGGCTCCGCGCCGTCGCCGTCGACTTCGGCGGCTGGGACACCCACAGCAACATGGGTCTCGCCGAGGACCCGAACTCGTACATGCGCCGTCAGACGGCCACGGTGTCCCAGGCGCTCCAGGCCTTCCACCAGGACCTCGGCAGCACCATGGACGAGGTCACGCTGGTGACCCTGTCGGAGTTCGGCCGCACGATCGACGAGAACGGATCCCAGGGCACCGACCACGGCCGAGGCACGCTGATGCTCGCAATGGGCGGGAAGATCCGGGGAGGGGTCCACGGGTCCTTCCCATCGGAGATCACCAACGGGCCCGAGGGTGATCTCTCCGTGCTCAACGACTACCGGCGGGTGCTGTCGGAGATCCTCCAGGTCCGCTGCGGCGCGACGAACATCAGCAGCATCTTCCCGACCTACACGCAGCAGGCACCGCTCGGAGTCGCCGTCGCCTGATCACCGGCCGGCGGGGACCCAGGGTCGGGCCGGGGGTGGGCGGAGCGGTCCGCCCCCGGCTCGGACTCCGGCACCGAGCACGGACGGCGCAGCTCAGTGGTGGTCGTGCGCGTCGCACTCCCCCGGCAGGGTGCCGGGTTCCCGTGCCTCGGCCAACGCAGCCCACAGGTGCGTCGCGCTCACCGGGCCGACGAACGAGGCGCGCACCACCCCGTCACCGTCGGCGATGGCGACGATCGGGACCGCCTCGATCCCGTAGCGGTCGTGCAGCGTCTTGTCCCGGACGGCCTCGACCTCCTGGACAGCGACCTGTGGGCTCGCCAACACCTCGGCCTTGGTCACGACGTCAGCGCAGGTCGAACACGTCGCCGAGCTGAACACAGCGACGAGCCACGGGACATCGGGACCGTCGAAGTCGGAGCGGTCGAGCTGCACCGGTGCGTCGTAGCTGCGCGGTTGGGTCGGCACATCGGCCCGGCGTCGCTGCATCAGCAGAGCGACGCAGATCGCGACGGCGGCGAGCACGACGGCGATGATCACGCGATCCACGCCGACAGTGTGCCCCCGGCGGGTGCTCGCACGCCCGTCCGCTCCGCCCCTGGCACCTCCCGCGGATCGGCGGACCCACAGGCTGGACCGCCGGGGAGACGACTCAGCCGCTGTGGATCTCGCTCAGCTGCGAGCGCGCCCGATGGACCGGCACCGCGATGTCGAAGGCCAGGTCGTCGTGCGCCGGGAACACCGTGATGCGTTCGACCACGACGGGTTCGGTCGAGCGCAGCCGCACGGCGACCTCTGGGGCGCTGGCCGGGCCGAGAGGCACCGCCACGCTGTCGCCGGGGGCCACCTCGATCCCTGCGAGCTCCGCCGGCTCGCCCACCTGACCGGCGCCCAGGATGCTGAACGTCACCCGGGCGATGCCCTCTCCCGGGTTGTGGACCAGCACCACCGGGGCGGGATCGACCCCGGCATCGATCGACGGCACGACCCACTCACGGGATGCGACCGAGGTCCCGGTCGAGACCGCCACCCCCTTGGTGAGCGCCGGTCGCAGGACGATCGACGGGTCCGGCGCCGGATCGGGTCCACCGCTGATCGCGGTCGTCCTGGCGACAACGACCGGATGGTCCGACTCGAGCTCGATCGAGTGGTAGCCGATGCCGGGGATCCGGGTCTCGGCGGACAGGTCGGACACCACGTAGCGACCGGGTTCGACCTCGACCTCCAACGGCTCCGGCGGGTTCGCCGCCCCGCCGTACGGCGTGACCTGCACCAGCACGCGGGCACGCTCCTCACCGGGGTTCTGGACCACCAGCCGCTCGGCGGCCCCGGTGCCGGTGAAGCCGCCGGCGAACGCCCAACTCCGTTGCGGGGACGGGACGCCGAGGCTCGTGCGCAGTCCCGTCGGACCGAGCGAACCGTCGAACGACTGGGCGACCTCGGCGACCACGCGACCGGACCGGGAGCGCACCACCGCCGTGAACTGCTCCCGCCGCTCGGCGATGCCCTGACCACCCAAGTCGATCACCTTCGCCGTCCCGGCCGGCACCACAACCCCCGTGAGCGCCGTCGGCACCCGGGTCCCCGTGTCCACGCCGATCGCCACGTCGACACCGGCGTCGCCGGGGAACGGGTTGAACAGAGTCAGGTACGCACCCGCGTCGCGGGTCGTGGTGAGCGCCGGGAAGTGCCAGGCGCCCGACGTCGACGTCGCACACGCCGACCTCTCGCCCCCGCCATCCTCGGCAACCAACTGGTGATCGACCGCCAGCTCCGGCTCGGCCGACTCGATCAGCACCGACGCCGACGCATCACCCAGCGTCGGGGCGACGTCGACCACCAGAGGACCGTTGGCGGGGACCTCGATCTCGACCGACGTCGTCGGACCCGTCGCCACATAACCGGTGAGGCGGGCCCGGACGGCCGACGCGGTCGGATTCGACAGCAGCAGGGCATGAGCGGTCGGCACCTTGGCCGATCCCGCCGCGCAGTACCAGGTGGAGCCGAGCTCGCCGTCGGCTCGCACGGCCGGGACCGGCGGACGTTGCACCTGCGACTCGACAGGTTCCGATCGGCCACTCCAGAGGGCAGCGATCGCTAGCAGCCCGAGCACCGCCACGGTCACCAGAGCGAGACGCCCCACCTTCATCCCGTCACCTCACCGGACGTCTCCGACCCCGTCGACCCCAACGATTCGTCCTGCTCCTTCTCCTGCTCCTCCACGGACGCCTCCGTCGTCTCCGTCGTCTGCGTCTCCAGCGACGTCGAGCGTGACGGCGGGCGGGCCACGATGCGTCGGGCTGCCCGTCCGCCGGAGCGACCGCCGCCCCGACGACGAAGGACGACGGCCACGAGTCCGACCAGCGCCACCACCTGGATCACCTGCAACGCACGTGACCCGAGGGGCGTGCTCCACGCCAGCGTCGCCGTGCCGTCACGGGGGACCTCGAACTGCTGCGCCCAACCGAACAGGCCACGACGACGGGCGGTTGCACCACCGGATCCGAGGGACCACCCCGGATCGGCGGAGACCGACTGGGCGACGACCGCACCCCGGTCGAGGCGCCCCGAGAACGAGGTGCCGGTCCCTGCACCGAGCACCGCCGGAGGAACCGTCGGCTGCAGGAGGAGCTGCCCGGCCGCGGTGGGAACCCCACCCGGTGGCAGGTCGAGAGCGCTGATGTCGGACCGCAGGGGCCAGGTCCCGGCCACCCGGTAGAGCTCGGCACCGGGCGCCAACGGGACCTTCACCAGATCCAGCTGCTGGTCGAACCCCGCGATCGCTCCCTCGGGGACCGGCACCTCGCGATCCGCGAACGGCTCAGGAGCCGGTCGGTCGATCACCAGCACGTACTCGATCCCCATCGGCGCCAGCAGCCGACCCAGCCGCGACGTCCTGCCCCGGATCGCGGCCTGGACGGCTTCACGCAGGTGCTCCACACCCGACCCGCCGTCGAGGCGGTAGCGCTGGGTGACGATCGGCGAGTTGCCCTCGGTGACCCCCACGGCGAGCTCACCCACGCCCGAGAGGGTCCACCCGGAGACGGGCAGCACGTCCGGATCGCCGACCCACAACGTCCGCGTGCTCTGGCCCCGATCGACGAGGTCGAGCGCCCGCTGGTAGTCCCCGTCCGGCAGGTACCAGCGACCCTGCGTTGCTGCCAGAGCGATCGGCACCAGACCAACCAGGAGCGCCACCGCGCCCACGCCCGACAGGATCTGACCAGCACCGAAGTCCGCGCTCACCACGTCGTTCTCGAACGCCAACGGTCCCATCGCGACCGCGACCGAGAGCCCCAGCACGGCCGGCACGAGCAGCAGAGCCGCGCCCGCTCCGCCGAGCACCCCCGCCGAGGCGCACGCCGAGGTGACGGCGAACGACGCGAACGCCACGACCCATCCTCCGACGGCCCAACCCAGCCGCCACGACCTCCCGGTGGCGAGCGGGACGAGAGCAGCGACCAGGATCCCCCAACCCAGCCAGCCGGTCCCGACCGGTCCGATGTTGCCCGTCATCATCTCGACAGCCGACGGCATGGCGGCCCTCGTCCCCCACAACCCGCTCAGCGAGGCGGGGTCTCCACGAAGGATCGACTCGACGAGCCACGGGAGTTGCAGCGGGAGGCTCAGCAGCAGACCACCGAACGCGTACGCAGGGACAGCCCAGAGCCTCGACCGATCGCCGCCGACCCAGGCAGCCGACGCGAACACGGACACGGCAACGACGAGGATCAACGACCCGATCGGGCTGACGCACGCGACCGCACCGAGGATCAGGGCGTTGCCCGCGAGCTCACGCGCACGGCGGCCTCTGGGCCGGTCCGGGTCGGTGAACGGAGTCAGAGCGGCCTGTCGGGCGACCCGACGCAGGAACCACGGCGCCGCCGCGTAGAGCACCAAGGCCTGGAGCCGACCGGTCGCGAGGGCGTTCAGCGCCACCGGGCTGAGCACGTACACCGCGAGGGCGGCGGACCGTCCTCGGATCGACCGCGTCCCCGAGAGCATCTTCCACGCGCCGAGGGCTCCGACCACGAGCGGAGCGAGGATGAGCAGGCGACGGGCCGCTCCGAGCGAGCCGAGCAGGACGGTCCCGACCGCCCCGAACGCCGGCACGAGACCGACCGGCACCGACGGCTCGCCGAGGCCGACGTCGCGCCATGCCGTCCACCACTGGCTCACCAGCGCGGTCGAGCTGTCACCGCCGCTGACGAGCTCCCGCAGGACGGGAAGCGAACCGAGGAACAGGTCGCGGGCTCCGTACAGAGCGATCAGCACCACCGCCACGATCAGAGCCGCGGCCGCACGGCTGCTCACGGAGGTCATCTCGCTGAGCGCGCCCCGACCCGTTCGCGTCGCCGCCGCCAGACGTCCCTCCCCGTCATCGGTGCGCACCAGCGTCCGCAACCGGAAGCTGCCGCGGTGAACGAGGGACCGGAAGTCCGCGTCGTGGACCCTCCGGCTGCGGCGCGCCCGGGCACGCGCACGGACCAGGGCGGGCAGGTGCAGCAGGTTCCACGTCGCCGCGGCGATGATGTCGCCGCATCGACCGAAACGGGCGACGAGAAGCGAGCCGACGAGGTCGACGAGACCGAGGAGCAGACCCAGAGGCGCCTTCCACCACAGGCGTCGCATCTCGGTGTTGGCCAACACCATGCGGAACTCGTGGCGCACCTCCCGACGGGAGCGGTGCTGCTCCTGGGTGCGCTCGGCGAACCGCTCGCGGTGCGCGACGGTGGCTCCCGGGCAGAACTGGACCGATGCGCCGGCGGCGTGGGTGCGCCAGCAGAGGTCGACGTCCTCGCCGTCGAAGGGGATCTCGCGGCTGAAGCCGTCGACTGCGGTGAAGAGGTCGGACCGCACGAGCATGCACGCACTCGACACGGCGAAGACGTTGCGGGCGCTGTCGTGCTGGGACTGGTCGAGCTCGCCGGGATCGACCAGGGGAGCCGACGCCCCGAAGGCGTCGACGGCGACACCGACCGACCGCAGCACCCGTTCGTCGTCCCAGTCCACGAGCTTCGCCCCGACGATCCCTGCGTTGGCCCGGAAGGCCTCCGCCACCATCGTGGTCACCACATCGGGGCGCAACCGGACGTCGTCGTGGAGGAACAGCAGGAAGGCGGCCCCCTCGACCGAGGCCAGCGCCTCGTTGGCAGCAGCGGAGAAACCGCCGTCGGCGGGTAGGCGACGCACGAACGCCGAGGGCAGGACGTCGGCGACCCGCTCGGTCGGATCGTGACGGCTGCCGTTGTCGACGATGAGGAGCGAGAGGTTCTCGTAGTCCTGTGCCGCCACCGACTCCAGGCACTCCTCGAACCACGACCCCGGATCCTTCGTGACCATCACGGCGACGACTGGAGGAGCGCCGACGCCCACGAGAGGAGCCTCGTCACCCAGACCCCACTTGGCGTCCTCGGCGGC
>CAZNQK010000044.1:20519-23015 GCA_964575165.1 uncultured Aquihabitans sp.
ACCGCATCGTCGCCGGACAGATCGACGCGGCCGTTCCCACGGTCGACCGACAGATCGCCATCGCCATCGCCGATGTCGGCCGGGGCGTCCGGGTCGAACGGGTCGGGGGGTGTCGGAGTGGGGGGGATCGCACTCGCCTTTCGGAGATGCGGACGCGGCGACGCGGCGCGGCGGACTGGGGTGGGACGGCGGCGATCGTACCGCGGGCGCCCGGACGGCCAGCGTCCACACCACGACGACCGGCACCACGCGGGAGATCCTGCGCCCGCCCCTAGAGTGGCCGTCGATGATCGCCCCTCGCCGTCCTCGGATCGCCACGGAGACCGCCCCGTGAGGTCGTTGATCACCGGTGCCAGCGGGTTCGTGGGACATCACCTGGTCGCCCACCTGATCGGCCGGGGCGACGACGTCATCTCCACGGACCGCTCCACCGACGGGCTCGACATCACCGATGCGCCGGCGCTGCTCGACCTGTTCCGCAGGCACGCCCCGGAGGTCGTCTACCACCTGGCCGGAGCCAGCGACGTCGGCGGTTCCTGGTCCACGCCCCAGGCCACGTTCCGCTCGAATGCTGAAGGCACCCTCAACGTTCTCTGGGCCGCACGCGAGTCCGGGGTCCGCCGGGTCCTGACGGTGGGCTCCGCCGACGTATACGGGAGGGTGGACGCCGGGGACCTTCCGATCCGGGAGGACCTGCCGATGAGGCCGGTCAGCCCGTACGCTGCGTCGAAGGCCTCGGCGGACCACGTCGCCCTCCAGGCGCACCTCGGCTACGGGCAGGACGTCGTCCGGGCCCGTCCGTTCAACCACCTCGGTCCGGGGCAGAGCAACAGGTTCGTCGCTGCAGCCCTCGCTCAGCGGGTGGCGACCAACGAGCGCAACGGCGAGTCGAAGGTCAAGGTCGGCAACCTCAGCCCTCAGCGCGACTTCACCGACGTCCGCGACGTGGTGCGCGCCTACCGGCTCCTCGTGGAGCACGGCAGAGCCGGCGAGGTCTACAACGTGTGCAGCGGTCGTGCCATCGCTGTGCAGGCCCTGGCCGACGAGCTGATCGAGCTGGCATCGGTTCCGATGGACCTCGTGATCGACCCCGAGCTCGAACGCCCCGTCGACATCCCCGTGCTGCTCGGCGACGACAGCCGGATCCGGAGCGACACCGGCTGGCGACCGGAGATCCCGCTCACCACCACGCTGAGCGACCTTCTCGACGACCAGCGCCGTCAGCTCGACTGAACCGGATCGACCCGCCGCGTCACTCGCTGCCTCGCGGCATCGAGCTGCGCGACCTCGATCGGCGAGACGGCGGTCGATCCCAGATCCACCAATCGTCGACGCCACTTGGCGCACACGCGCTCGGCAACCGCTCGGGGAGCGCCCTCGAGCCACAGGAGGTCCCGTTCGAGGAGGGCGAGCTGGAGCGCCAGCTCGGTGTGACGCGCCGTGACCAGCGGCAGGCGCTCCGCCTTCGACGCCGGATAGCCGGTCCCGGCCACCAACTCGAGGGGCTCGAGTCCGAAGACGCCGGCCAGCAGGGTGACGGTCCGCTCACCGGGCACGCTGCGGCCCGACTCGAGGTTCGACAGGGCGACTCGGGAGATGGCGACCCTCGCCGCCAGATCCGCCTGTGTCTCGCCTCGCTCCACACGCATCCGGGCGATGCGATCGCCCAGGCGCTCGGGGTCCGGCACGGAGGGGCGGTGTGCGACGGGGAGGTGGTCGGGGGAGCTCATGACGAGGTCGGGAGATCCTGCCAACTGGGTTGACAGCGGATCGGCCGCCCGGAGCGTAGAACAGAGGTCATGACGAACGGGACCACGCCACGACGCGCTCTCATCACCGGCATCACCGGACAGGACGGCTCCTACCTCGCCGAGCTGCTCCTCGACGAGGGGTACGAGGTGATCGGCATGGTGCGCCGCTCGTCGACGGTCACCTTCGAGCGCATCGCCCACCTCCAGGACCGCGTCGCCACCGTCCCGGGCGACCTGCTCGACCAGGCGAGCCTGATCGACCTCCTGCGGACGCACCGGCCGACCGAGGTGTACAACCTGGCCGCGCAGAGCTTCGTGCAGACGAGCTTCAGCCAGCCGGTCCTGACCGGCGACGTCACCGGTCTCGGCGTGACACGACTGCTCGACGCCATCCGCATCGTGGACCCCGACATCCGCTTCTACCAGGCGTCAAGCTCTGAGATGTTCGGCAAGGTGGTCGAGGTGCCGCAGTCGGAGGCCACCCCGTTCTATCCCCGTTCCCCGTACGGCGTCGCCAAGCTCTACGGCCACTGGATCACCGTGAACTACCGGGAGAGCTACGACCTCCACGCCTCGAGCGGGATCCTGTTCAACCACGAGTCCCCTCGACGTGGCCTCGAGTTCGTCACACGCAAGATCACCAACGCCGTGGCGAAGATCAAGCTCGGTCATGCGTCCGAACTCCGTCTCGGCAACCTCGACGCCGAGCGGGACTGGGGCTTCGCCGGCGACTACGTGCGCGCCA
>CAZNQK010000045.1:0-9536 GCA_964575165.1 uncultured Aquihabitans sp.
AACGCAGCACCTGCCTACCCTGATGCTCCCTGGCACTCAGGCGGGATCGGTTCAACGGGCCTGATCCAGTTCAGCTCCCCGCCGGCTGGTTGGGCCAGCAACGTCCGTGCCGTCGACTTGTCCCGCGATGCCGACGGGCTTCCGGTCCACCCCGCCGACACGTCGGGCATCTCTCCTTGGATAACCGATTCGCTCAGCGCCGGACGGATCTCCGAAATCGACATCCACTTCTACATGAACAACCTGCGCGGCTATCCGAGTGGATCGAGCTCGCCGATCGGTAGAGCGGAGCACATCGTGTTCGGTGTCGAGCGTTGCCTCTGGGTCTGGGACTCGGCGGCGGCAGGACTGGGTCTCCCCGCTGAGGATCCGAGGCGTCGTCTGCCCTTCTACCTGGGTGAGACAGGCCGGGACAGCGGTACCGACCGTGGTCACCTGACTCCTGAGGCCGCCCGCGAGCTGCGGATCGCCCACTGGTACTTCGCGACCGCTCCGCACCTCGCTGACCGCTACCGCGGCATGGCGGCGCTCGGCAGCGGGGTCACCTACCTCGAGAGCTCTCATGGTTGGTGGCATCCGGGTTACGACGACTTCGCTGGAGAGCCGTAGTCAGGCCTGTGCCGGCGGAACCTCAGGGGCGAGAGAGCCGGTCGATCGCCTCTGGCACCTCAAGGACAGCTGAGCAACCTGCCGGTTGACCGAGGCGCTCGCGGTGCTCCGGCGGGCGCCGTGGGTACGATGACGCTCCCATGACCACCGTTGCCGTCCTCGGCTCCACTGGGTCGATCGGGACCCAGACCCTCGATGTCGTGGCCGCAGAATCCGACCGCTTCGAGATCGTGGCCATCGGTGCCGGCTCCGACGTCGATACCCTCGTCGTCCAGGCCCGAACCGTCCGGCCCGAGCTCGTGGTGATCGGCGACGAGACCAAGGCTCGCGAGCTGGCCCGCCTCGTTCCTGCCGGCACCGAGGTCGAGGCCGGACCCGAGGCGTTCGCCGCTGCGGCGACAGGTGCCGATGTCGTCGTCAACGCGGTCGTCGGGTTCGCCGGCCTGCCGGTCACCCTCGCGGCCCTCGGTGCCGGACGTCGCCTGGCTCTCGCCAACAAGGAGTCGCTGATCGCTGCGGGTCCCGTTGTCCGCACGGTCCGCGACACGCCGGGGGCCGAGATCGTCCCCATCGACAGCGAGCACTGCGCCGTCCACCAGTGCCTTCGTGCCGCCGACGGCCGGTCCCGCCTGTCGCGCATCGTCCTGACCGCATCCGGAGGTCCGTTCAGGGGTCGATCCGCGGCGGAGCTGGCCTCGGTCACGAGGGAGGAGGCGCTGGCGCATCCGACCTGGAGCATGGGTCCGAAGATCACGATCGACAGCTCCACTCTCATGAACAAGGGCCTCGAGGTGATCGAGGCCCACGAGCTGTTCGACGTCGACTACGACCACATCGACGTGGTGGTCCACCCACAGTCCATCGTGCACTCGATGGTCGAGTTCACCGACGGCGCCACGATCGCCCAGCTGTCGATGCCCGACATGCGCCTGCCGATCGGATACGCACTTGCCTACCCCGACCGGATCGGTACCCCGTTCGGGGCGCTCGACCTGGCCAGGACCCACGAGCTGACCTTCGAACCGCCGGATCGCTCGACCTTCCGGTGCCTGGCCCTCGCGGAACGGTCCGGACGAGCTGGTGGAACCGCCCCGGCATGGATGTCGGCAGCCAACGAGGTCGCGGTCGACGCGTTCCTCGACGGGCGGATCCGCTGGAGCGGCATCGCCGAGCTGGTCGAGCGGTCGCTCGACGCGTGGGACGGTTCTCCGGCGGACACCCTGGATGCGGTGCTCGACGCCGACTCCCACGGTCGTCTCGTCGCCCGCGACCTGCTCGATCGGGAGATGGCCGCATGACGCTTCAGCAGCCACATCGAGGGAGCGATCCCACGGAGGACGCGTCGCCCGGGGATGCAACTGCCGATGATGCGCTCGCGGAGGAGCGCACAGACATGGCCGCCGTCGTGGGGACGCCGCTCAGCCGTGCGTTGCGGCTCGGGTCGCTCGTGGCGTTGCTCGCCGCGCTCGGCGTCTGGCGTGGCCTCCCGATCGTCATCGTGATCCTCGCCGTCGTGGCGATCATCTTCCTCCACGAGCTGGGTCACTACCTGGCGGCGCGGTGGTCCGGGATGAAGGTCACCGAGTTCTTCATCGGCTTCGGTCCGCGCATCTGGTCGTTCCAGCGGGGCGAGACCGAGTACGGCATCAAGGCCATACCCGCCGGGGCGTACGTGAAGATCCCCGGCATGACCGCCATGGAGGAGGTCGCGCCGGAGGACGAGGCCCGTTCCTACCGGCAGGCGCCCTTCCACAACCGCCTCGCTGTCGCCGTTGCCGGCTCGGGCATGCACTTCCTCATCGCGTTCGTGCTGCTGGTCGTCCAGTTCGCGTTCATCGGCCATCCCGACGGAGACCGCTGGGAGATCGGCAGCATCTCGCCGGGGAGCGCTGCTGAAGCGGCGGGACTTCGCCAGGGGGACCGGCTCGTCCGCTTCGACGACCGTGCCGTCGAGGGCTACGACGAGTTCAGGTCCCAGGTGGCAGCCGCCGAGACCGGTACGGTCGACGTGGTCGTCGCCCGTGACGGTCGTGAGCGACCGGTTCCGATCCCGTTGTCCCAGCGCATGCGGGTCATCGGCACGATCGGTGAGGACCTCGAGGTCGTCGACAACGGATCGGAGCTGGTACTGGGCGCGGTGCGTTCCGGAGGCCAGCTCGACCAGGCGGACCTCGTCGCAGGCGATCAGATCGTCGCCGTCAACGGCCAGGACGTCACGGAGCTCGCGGACGTCGCGACCGCCGTCGCCGATGGAGGTGGATCGCTCGACCACGGCAGGCTCACGGTCACGACGGAGGCGGGCGGAATGCGCTCCGAGCACGCCGTCGACCTGGGCTCGGCGGTGGCGACGACGGAACCGGCGGCGTTCCTCGGCATCGGTCAACAGGCTGTTCTGGTGACCGACTCGATCCCGGCCGCTGTCGGTTCGTCGGTCACCGAGTTCGGGAGGTACGTCGGAGCGACCGTGGCCGGAACCGCCCGCGTGCTCTGGCCGCCGAACATCGTCGAGTTCCTGGCCAACACCGCCACGGGCGGTGAGCCCCAGGACACCGTCGCCCGACCGACTCCTGCCGACCGGTCGGCCTCGGCGAGCGCCGAACGCCCCGTGTCGATCTTCGGCATCGTCCTCCTCGGCTCGGAGCTGACCGCCGAGAGCTGGAGCAACATCATCGGCCTGCTCATCGGCCTCAACATCATGCTCGGTGTGCTCAACCTGATCCCACTGCTGCCGTTCGACGGGGGCCATGTGGCGATCGCTGTCTACGAGAAGGCGCAGGAGATGCGTCGTCGTCAGACCCGCCGCTACCTGTCCGATGTCACCAACATGGTCCGCATCGCGTATCCGGTGCTGATGGTCCTGGGGTTGCTGTTCATCGCGGCGACCTACCTGGACCTGACGAAGGGCGTCAGCCTGTAGGGGAGCCGTCAGCCTGTAGGGGAGCCGTCAGCCTGTAGGGGAGCCGTCAGCAGTCGGTCCCCCCGAGCCCGTAGGCTGGGATCGTGGACGCCGGAGCAGTCACCTTCCCCCGGCGGGAGACCCGCCAGATCACCGTCGGTCCCGTGCCGGTCGGCGGTGGAGCCCCGGTCACGGTCCAGTCGATGACGACGACGCGGACGAGTGACGTCGACGGGACCCTTCAGCAGATCTACGCCCTGGCGGGCGCCGGCGCCGACATCGTCCGTTGCACATGCAACGAGCTGGAGGCAGCTGAGGGCCTGGCCCGGATGGTTCCGCGCAGCCCGATCCCGATCATCGCCGACATCCACCACCAGTACCGGATGGCCCTCGCCGCGCTCGAGGCAGGGGTCCATGGGCTCCGTCTCAACCCTGGGAACATCCGCAAGCCCGAACACATCAAGGCCGTCGCGTCGGAGGCCCGTGACAGGGGGGTTCCGATCCGCATCGGCGTCAACGGCGGTTCGCTCGATCCTGAGCTGTACGAGAAGTACGGAGGCCGCGTCACCCCGGAGGCGATGGTCGAATCCGCATTGCAGGAGATCGCCTACTTCGACGAGGTCGGCTTCGACCTGGTCAAGATCTCGGTCAAGGCGTCCAACGTGCCGCTGATGATCGAGGCGTACCGACAGCTGTCCGACGCCACCGACCATCCGCTCCACCTGGGCGTGACCGAGGCAGGCCCGCTCCCGGAGGGGTTCATCAAGGCGACCGCCGGTATCGGGGCGTTGTTGTCCGAGGGCATCGGGGACACCATCCGCTATTCGCTCACGGCTGATCCTGTGGCTGAGGCGAAGGCTGGTCGGACGCTGCTCGAGGCCTTCGGACTGCGTGAGCGTGAGAACGTCGACCTGATCGCGTGTCCGAGTTGCGGTCGCGCCGAGGTCGACGTCATCCAGATCGCAGAAGCGGCTCGTGACGCGTTCGCCGATCGCCAGCTGCCGTTGCAGATCGCCGTGATGGGCTGCGTCGTGAACGGCCCTGGCGAGGCCCGCGATGCCGACATCGGCATCGCCGCCGGTCGCCATCGTGGTCATCTGTTCGTCAAAGGCACCAACGTCGCGGTCGTCCCCGAGGACGAGATGGTCGACACGCTCGTCGAGTGGGCGGAGTTCATCGCAGAGCACGGCACCGACGCTGCGCTGGCCCGCGTCGACGTCGAGAAGGCCCGTCGTGAGGCCGAGCGGGACAGGGCGGAGCTACTCGACGTCCAGGGAGACGACGCGAACGCCTCGGAGCAACGGGTCGAACTGATCCACAAGCGCTTCGACTGACCCGGGCCCCGTAGCGTCCTGTGTGCCTCGCGTCCTGTGTGCCTCGCGTTCTGTGTGTATCTCACGTCGCCATGTGACGTGAGATACACACAGAACGCTGAAGTTGTCACCGATGCTCGGACCTCACCCACATTGCCGGGGACCTCAGGGCGAGATGGCGGCGAGCTCGTCGACGAGCTCGCCGAACCGTTCGGGAGCCTCCTGCATCGTCTGGTGCCCGATGCCGGGAAGCACCCGTAGCAGCGATCCCGGAATCGCGCCGGCCAGCACCTTCGCCTGGCGCACCGGCGTGAGCATGTCCGCAGATCCGACGACGACCATCGACGGGACCTTCACGTGGGACAGGTCCTCGCGGACGTCGTGGTCGACGATCGCCCGCCCGGCAGCGACGAGGTGTTCGGGGTCCATGGCCTCGAGCATCTGACGGACGTCGGAGATGGCGTTGAAGCTCGGGTTCCGACCGAAGGCGCTTCGCACCATGAGCACAGAGGCGTCGGAATCCGGCCAGGAGTACCTGACACGAGGTCGGCTCGTGCCGGCGTACGCGACGCGCTTGGTCAACGAGCGGGCAGTGGTGCTCGACTCGAGAGCGCGGGGCAGAGCGAGCGGTGCGGCGCTCGTGTCCAGGAACATCAGCCCCCCGCAACGCTCGACCATCAGCTCCTCGTGACTGCCGCAGAAGCGGCCGAGTGCCATCCCTCCCATGCTGTGGCCGACGATGAGGGCGTCGTGCAGGTCGAGCTCGGTCAGCACCGCGGCGAGGTCGTCCGCGATCGACTCGAGGGTGATGCCCTCGTCGCCGACCGTTGAACGTCCGTGGCCACGCATGCTCCACGCCATCACCCGGTAGCGGTCCGAGAGCGTGTTGAACTGGGCGCCCCACACGTGCCACTGGAGCGTGACACCGTGCAGAAGCACGAGCGGCCTGCCCTGGCCCTTCTCGACGACATGGATCGACGCTCCGTCGGTCGTGCCCACATGGTGGTGCACGACGTCGTCGGGTGCCGGCAGCAGATGGTCGGTGTCGGGGCGGGAGGCGGACCGGATCCGACGTCCGGCGGCGCGGGTGCCGGTGTAGGCGCCGATCCCGGCGAGACCGGCACCCAGCGCCATCGCCCCGGCCAGCTTTGCTGTCGTTCGTGTGGCTGTCGATCGGGCCATGCCCCGATCGTAGGTGAGCGGCTCATCCGGCGAGCGGGGAGGCGCCGGTAGGCTCCGCCGCCATGGCTGCAACCAAGCCCGGCAAGCAGAAGGCGCCCGTTCTGACCCCTCAGGCCGAGGACTTCCCCCGTTGGTACCAGGACGTGCTCAACAAGGCGGAGCTCGCCGACAATGGCCCGGTCCGCGGGACCATGGTGATCCGGCCGTACGCCTATGCGCTGTGGGAGCGGATGGTCTCCGAGGTCGACGACCGGATCAAGGCCGCCGGTGCGGAGAACGCCTACTTCCCCTTGTTCATCCCCGAGTCGTACCTGCAACGTGAGGCCGAGCACGTCGAGGGTTTCAGCCCCGAGCTGGCGGTCGTCACCGTGGGCGGGGGCAAGGAGCTCGAGGAGCCCGTCGTCGTCCGTCCGACATCCGAGACGGTGATCGGTGAGTTCATGGCGAAGTGGGTCCAGTCCTACCGGGACCTGCCGCTGCTGCTCAACCAGTGGGCGAACGTCGTCCGTTGGGAGCTGCGCCCCCGGACGTTCCTGCGGACGAGCGAGTTCCTCTGGCAGGAGGGGCACACCGCCCACGCCACCGAGGCCGATGCCCGGGCATACGCCCGACGGATCCTCGCCGAGGTGTACGAGTCGTTCATGGTCGAGGTGTTGGCCATCCCGGTCATCACCGGGGTGAAGATCCCCGAGGAGCGCTTTGCCGGAGCGACCAACACCCTGGCGTGCGAGGCGATGATGGGTGACGGCAAGGCCCTCCAGATGGGCACCAGCCACGAGCTCGGCCAGAACTTCGCCCGCGCTTTCGAGATCGACTACCTCGATGAGTCGGGAACCCAGCAGCTGTGCTGGACGACGTCCTGGGGAGTCTCCACCCGGATGATGGGCGGGCTGATCATGGCCCACGGCGACGACTCCGGATTGCGCATCCCGCCGCGCCTAGCTGCGGTGCAGGTGGTCGTCCTGGTCGTCCGCGATGACGACGCGGGTTCCGTCAGCGACGAGGCCGCCCGGCTGGTCAGGGACCTCGACGGGGTGGGAGTGCGGGCGCGACTCGATGACCGGGTCTCCACGCCGTTCGGTCGCCGTGCGACGGACTGGGAGCTGAAGGGCGTGCCCGTGCGCATCGAGCTCGGCCCACGCGACCTCGCAGACGGGGTGGCCGTGGTGGTCCGTCGGGACCAGCCCGACAAGCAGTCCGTCGCCCTCTCGGAGCTCGCAGTCCGTCTCCCCGTACTGCTCGAGCAGATCCAGGTCGGGTTGCACGACGGCGCACTCGCCAGGCGCGAGCAGCGTACGGCCTCGGTCTCGACGGTCGAGGATGCGGCCGCGGCCGCCGTGGAAGGCTTCGCCCGCATCCCTTGGGACGCTCTGTCCGGTGGTGGCGTGGACCGGCTGGCGGCGGACTCCGTGACGGTGCGGTGCCTCACGACGTCCGACGGGGGAGTGCCGACGTCCGTCGACGACCCCGACCTCGTGGCGATCGTGGCCCGCGCCTACTGAGTCGGGTCCGCGCCGTGGCGGCCCCGACCTGTTCCGATCCCCGGTGACGGCGGTTCGGCACCTATACTCGTTGTGCCCGGAATCCCGGGAGGCGTGGGCGATGCCCACGCCTTTTGTTTGGACAGGATGTTCGCGGAGACAGGAGGCGCACGGTGACGACGACGGCTGAGCGTCTTGCGCGCCTCGTCGCGCCCGTGGCCGAGGAGCTGGGTCTCGACGTCTACGACGTCGAGGATTCGAGCGGGACCCTCCGCGTCCTGCTGGACAGGACCGGCGGGGTCGACATCGACACGCTGTCGGACGCATCCCGTCGGATCTCCCGTTCCATGGACTCTGAGGGCTCCTTCGCTGCGACGTCGGTCCTCGAGGTCTCGAGCCCGGGACTGGAGCGCAAGCTCCGAACGGTCGAGCACATGGCCGGTGCCGTGGGGGAACAGGTGAAGGTCAAGCTCCGCCCCGGTGTGGACGGCGATCGTCGAATCGACGGGATCCTGACCGCTGCCGACGACACGACGGTCACGGTCTCACCCGAGCACGGTGAGCCGAGGACCGTGGCGCTGGAGGACATCACCTCGGCACGGACCGTCTTCGACTGGGGTCCGCCGCCCAAGCCGGGCAAGGGCGGATCCGCGCAGAAGACGCAGGCACCCAACAAGACTCAGCCCACCCAGAAGATGCAGAACCACTCCACCGACGACACAGAGGCGACGCAATGAACCCAGAGATGATGGAGGCGCTCGACGCCCTCGCGGAGAGTCGCGGGATCTCCAAGGATGCTCTCTTCGCGGCGCTCGCCGAGGCGCTGGAGGCTGCCTACAAGAAGCAGAACGACGACTACGAGTTCGTGTGGGTGAACATCGACACCGAGACCGGTGAGATGCGTGTCTTCGCCCAGGAGCTCGATGAGGACAACCTGCCCACCGGGCCGGAGCTCGATGTCACCCCCGACGACTTCGGTCGGATCGCCGCGCAGACCGTTCGGCACGTCATGTCCCAGCGCATCCGCGAGGTGGAGCGGGACCTCAAGTACGAGGAGTACGCCAACCGCGAGGGCGACATCGTCACGGGCATCATCCAGCAGTCCGATGCCCGCTACACGCTGCTCGATCTCGGTCGGGTCGAGGCTCTCCTTCCCCAGTCCGAGCAGGTGAACTACGAGCGCCCCGAGCCCGGCGAGCGCGTGAAGGCCTACATCGTCGAGGTGCGTCGGACGGTGAAGGGACCCCAGATCGTGGTGTCGAGGACGCATCCGGGCCTGATCCGCCGCTTGTTCGAGCTCGAGGTGCCCGAGATCGCCGACGGTGTCGTCGAGATCAAGGCCTGCGCTCGCGAGCCGGGTCAGCGCACGAAGATCGCCGTGTCGTCCAACGACCCGAACGTCGACCCGGTGGGTGCCTGTGTCGGCGCACGCGGCGCCCGTGTCCGCATGGTCGTGAACGAGCTGCGTGGCGAGAAGATCGACATCGTCCCGTTCAGCGACGACCGTCACGACTTCGTGATGAAGGCGCTCCAGCCGGCCAAGGTGAAGGAGGTGCGCATCGACGAGGAGATGCGCACGGCCGAGGTCATCGTGCCGGACTTCCAGCTGTCGCTCGCGATCGGCAAGGAGGGCCAGAACGCCCGGCTCGCAACACGGCTCACGGGCCTCCGCGTCGACATCCGATCCGAGACCGACATCGCCGAGCAGGAGGCGTACGAGCGCACCTACGGCACCGACGCCTACGCCGAGGGCGCCTGGATCGTCGATTCCGAGACGGGCGAGCAGATGTGGCAGCCGAGCGACGGTTCGCCCGCGTGGACGCTGGAGCAGTGGGAAGCAGCCCAGGCCGAAGCCGACGTGGAGGCTGTCGAGGAGGCGGTCGCTGCTGAGCTGGACGCGGACATTGCGGACGCCGTCGACGAGGTCACCGACGTGATCGCTGCTGCCGAGGTCGACGAGGAGGAGGCGGAGCTCGAGGAGGTGGCGACCGAGGAGGTCGAAGCCGAGCTCGAGGCCGCCGCCGATGAGGCAGTGACGGCCGCCGCCGATGAGGC
>CAZNQK010000045.1:9636-23004 GCA_964575165.1 uncultured Aquihabitans sp.
GGCCGCCGCCGATGAGGCAGTGACGGCCGCCGCCGATGAGGCTGCCACGGATCAGGCCTGACGTCACCGACAGCCGACCCGGTCGCGCTGCTCGCCTCTTGTCGTGTGCAGGCGGTGAACCGGGGCGTCGAACCATCCGTGTGACGCATGTGGTTCGATCCCAGGGCTGATCCGTGCTTGGATAGAGGGCCGCAATCCGGGCCTGACGCGCCCGGGAACTGCGCCCGAGAACGGCGCCTGAGAACCAAACTGACAACGAACGGAACGTCTTGGCAAAGCTGCGTGTCTACGAGCTCGCGAAAGAGCTCGGTCTGACCAACAAGGAGTGCATCGATCTCTGCAACGCGCTCGGTTACGGGGTGAAGAGCCACTCGTCGTCGCTCGACGGTGCGTACGCCGACCAGGTCCGCCGCAAGGCCGAGCGTGAGGGCCTGATCCGAGACGAGCAGCCGGTCGAGGAGAAGCCGGCCAAGAAGGCGGCAGCTTCGAAGCCCGCTGCCAAGAAGGCGTCGGCCAAGAAGCCAGCAGCCGAGGAGGTCGCCTCGCCGACGACCCCTGCCGACGAGACTCCCGCCGAGACGTCGACCGGCAAGGGACCCGCCGCTCTAGCTGACACCGCGACCGACGCTGCACCCTCGGACGAGGTCCTTGCCGCATCTTCGCTCCCCGTCGACGCGGGTGGAGCCGCAGGCGACGCAACAGGGAGCCCATCGACGGGAGCCCCGGCGACCGCTCCGCCGTCGCCCCCTCCGGTGTCGGAGCCGTCCGAGGGAAGGAAGGTCGTGTCGTCGAAGCCGGCGAGCGGTCGGCCGGCGCCGCGCCCGCTCGAGGCCGACGCTCCGGTCGCACCCCGTCCGTCCGTGTCACGCCCTGCCGCCCAGTCGCCCGCAGCAGCACCCGGGGCTTCCCGGACCGCACGCCCTGCGGCCGCTGCGACTCCGACGCCGAGTGCGCCGGTGTCGCCGTCGCCAGGTGTCGAGCCCGGGTCGCCGACTTCCGCGGTCGGCGAGTCGCCCGATGCGTCGGCGTCCGCGGTTCCGCCAGCAGCGAAGGCCGGTCCGCCGCTGTCCTCCTCGGGGAAGCCGATCCCGCCCCCGCCGGGACCCCCGCTGTCGCGTACGGGCAAGCCGATCCCACCCCCGCCCGGCCTGGGTGGCCGTGGACCTGCTCCGACGCGTCCCGGTGGTCCGGGCCGTTCCCCCGGAGGCCCTCCGGGTCGCGGTCCGCGACCCGGTGGCGGCGCTCCGTCCGGAGGGTTCAACCGTGGCCCCGGAGGCGGCTTCCCGCCCGGCGGCGGCGCCGCGCCCGGCGGACCCCCCGGTCGTGGTCGAGGTCCGGGTGGAGGACCACGTCCGCCCCGTCGGAAGGGGCGGCGTCGTCGCAACCGTGAAGAGCTCCAGCCGATGGACATCCCCACCTACACGCCGGCGACTGCGCCGGTGCCGGAGGGTGTCACCGTCGTCGAGAGGGCTTCGACTCCTCAGGACCTCGGTCCCAAGCTGAACCGCACCGCTGCGGACGTCGTCCGGTTCCTGCTCCAGCAGGGCGAGATGGTCACGGCGACGCAATCGCTCAACGACGACATGATCGAGCTCTTCGCTGCTGATGTCGGTGCAGAGATCCGACTCGTCGATCCGGGTGAGGAGCAGGAGGTCGAGCTCCAGAAGGTCCTCGATCTCGACGACGACGAGGACGTCGACTACGACTCGCTCCCGAACCGAGCTCCCGTCATCACCGTCATGGGCCACGTCGATCACGGCAAGACGAAGCTGCTCGACCAGATCCGCAACGCCAACGTCGTCGCCGGCGAAGCCGGTGGCATCACCCAGCACATCGGTGCATACCAGGTGATCAAGGACGGCAAGCCGCTGACGTTCATCGACACGCCGGGCCACGAGGCGTTCACCGCCATGCGGGCCCGAGGGGCAGATTCGACCGACATCGTCGTCCTCGTCGTGGCGGCCGACGACGGCGTGATGCCCCAGACGCTGGAGGCGATCCAGCACGCGCGAGCTGCCGACGTCCCGATCGTGGTCGCCGTGAACAAGATCGATCGTGAGAACGCCGATCCCAACCGCGTGCTCCAGCAGCTCTCGGAGCACGATCTCGTCCCGGAGTCCTGGGGCGGCGACACGATCGTCTGCGAGATCTCTGCGTTGCAGAACATCGGGATCGACGAGCTGCTCGAGAACCTGCTCGTTGTCGCCGAGCTGGAGGACCTGCGAGCCGATCCCGAGGGTCGGGCCCGGGGAACCGTGCTCGAAGCGCATCTCGACATGGGTCGCGGTCCGGTTGCGACCATCCTCGTGCAGCGGGGGACGCTGCACGTCGGCGATCCGCTCGTGGCCGGCCCCGCATGGGGACGTGTGCGAGCCCTCATCACAGACAAGGGCGAGCAGGTCAAGGAAGCCGGTCCGTCCACCCCCGTCGAGGTGCTCGGGCTCTCGGACGTCGCCCAGGCCGGTGATGACTTCGTGGTCGCTCCTGACGAGCGCAAGGCCAAGTCGGTCGCCGAGACCCGTGAACGGTGGCACCGCGAGGCCTCGAGGGCCCGAGACGCCTCGGTCATGTCCCACGGAGCCCGTCTCGAGGACATCTTCGCCCAGATCCAGGCCGGCGAGCAGGCCGTGCTCAACCTCATCGTCAAGGCCGACGTGCAGGGTTCGCTAGAAGCGCTGACCGAGTCCCTTCGCAAGCTGGAGCGGCCCGAGGTGAAGATCGGCTTCGTCCTGCGGGGTGTCGGCGCCATCACCGAGTCCGACATCCAGCTGGCTGCTACGTCGAGCGCCACGATCATCGGCTTCAACGTGCGACCGGGTCGTCAGGCCCGGGACCTCGCCCAGGCCGAGGACGTCGAGATCCGCAGCTACGAGGTCATCTACAAGCTCCTCGAGGACATCGAGGCGGCCATGGTCGGCATGTTGGCTCCGGAGTTCGAAGAGGTCGTCACCGGCGACGCCGAGGTCCGTGAGGTGTTCCGGGTGCCCCGCGTGGGTGCGGTCGCCGGCTGCATGGTGCAGAACGGCACGATCTCCCGGGGCTCGAAGGTCCGCTTCCTGCGGGAGGGCACCATCATCTGGAAAGGGGAGATCTCGTCGTTGCGTCGCTTCAAGGAGGACGTGCGCGAGGTCCAGTCAGGCTTCGAGTGCGGCATCGGTCTCTCGGACTTCCAGGACCTGAAGCAGGGCGACATCATCGAGACCTTCGAACTGCGGGAGATCCCCCGGGGCTGAGAACCGGGGGATCTCCTCCTCGGCTCATCGTCGTGCAGGCGTCGAGACCCCAACGGCTGGTTCGCCGTGACCGGCACGACGAAGCCACTGGGCCAGCCCCGTTCGAAGGTGAATCGGCCCCTGGGGCCGAGTCCGGTTCCGTTCTGCCCGGGAGCCTGCTCAGGAGCGGCGGCGGCGCTGCAGCACGAGCAACGTACCGGCCACGAGCAGGCCGATGCCGATCAGCACCGGGACCCTGACCGAGGAGCCCGTGTAGGCCAGTCCTGCGCCACCCGAGTTGGTGGCCGAGGTCCCGGCGACGGACGCGGGCGGCAGAGGTGCCGAGCCTGAGCTCGACGGGGGAGTCGTGGTCGCTCCGGACACGGACGCGGGAGTCGTCGAGCTGGTAGTAGAACCGCCCACCTCAGCGGGGACCGTGGAGCTCGTCGTCGTGGTCGTGGTGGTGCTCGACTGGGTCTCTGGGTTGGTCACCGTGATGTCGGCGGTGGCTGCATCCTCGCAGTCCTCGACGCCGGCGACGACCTGCCACTTGCCGGGTTCGAGGTCCTCGGGCACGGTGACCTCGACCGACCACTTCCCGTCCTCGGGCACGGTGACTGTGACGCCGGTCGGAACCGGAGCTCCCGGAGGCTGCTGGAACGAGATCACGACCTCGGTGCCGGGGTAGCCGTTGCCCGAGACGGTGATCGTGTCGCCGGGAGCGACGCTGCTCGGCTCAACCGCCAGGTTGGTCGGGGTGTAGTCATCGCAGCCGGGTCCGGTCCCGCCGCACTCGCCCCCGAACCACTGCGGTGTGGCCTCGATGTTGTAGGGCCACCAGAACAGCAGCGGGCCATGGAAGGGGCCACCCCACGGGTCGATCTTCGGTGGGGTCTTGTCGCCGGCGATGACGTCGAACTGGGCTGGCAGGCAGCCCTTCGTGAAGGTGATGGTGGTGGTGCCGGGACCGGCGATCGTGAAGGGCGTCCGAGTGGCCAGCGTCTGGGGCCATGCATCGAAGTTGGAGCTGGAGCCGATGGGCATCGCGTAGATGGCGGCGACGGCGTCGACGGGCTCGCACAGCGAGGGCGAGGCCGTGATCGTGAGGATGAACGCCGTCGGCGTGTCCTGACGCACGTAGGACAGAGCGAAGACACTGGGAAGGCAGAAGCCTGTCGGGCCGATGGGCCCCTGTTCGATCGAGATCGTCCCCGTGCCATCGGGCAGGCCGCCGTCCTCGGCGCCGGCAGGGGAGCTCAGAGCCCCGAAGAGCAGGGTGACGAGCATGGCGACGAGGGCCGCCGCGCCGATCGCCGTCCTCTGCTTGGTCCTCACGCCGATCCGATCAGGCACAACCCAGCTCCCTCTCAGCGCCGCTCGAGAGCGACGAACTCATCACCGGGATCCCGACACGTCCGCAACTGAGCGAGCGAGGTCCCGGGATCTCCAATGAAGTCTGGAACGAAATGGTAGCCGAGTCCAGCGCCATCTCGGTGTACCGCTGGGTGAACCGCCCCCTCTAGCTCGTCAGAGGTGGGCGCCACGACTCAGCGTTCCACGCGGACGGTGACGTCATGGTCGCCCTGCGTGAGCTCCAGGCTGCCAGCTTCGACGTCTCCGACGAATCGAGCGCCGGTCGAGCGGATCGTCAGCTGTGCTTCGTCCGGGTTGGCGAGGGGTTGGCCGATCCAGCGCAGACGGTAGTCGGGACCGGCAAGTTGCCCACTCAGGTCGAACACGACGGTCCGGCTCTGGCCCGGAGCGAGATCCAGCGACAGCGTGTGACGTCGAAGCCCCGGCAGATCGTCCCGGGTGCCGATGGGTGTCCTGACGCCGTCGATGGTGGCGCCCGACGCCGACAGCGGTGTCAGCACGGCGAGCTCTGTGCGGTTGGTGCCGGGCGATCCTCCCGGCGGCGGAAGTCCGACCAGTTGGGCCAGTCCTGTGGCAGGAGCCGTGTTGGTGAGAGTCACCACCACCTGCGAGCGGATCTCGCCCGTGCCGGGATCCCAGGTCACCCGGTGGTCGATGGTTCGCTCGAGATACGAGTCGATCTTCGAGGGGTTCGCGTTGCGCGAGATCACCGCCAGCAGGTCGTCGCCCTTCTCAGCCCTCACCGCGCCGTCGACGCGGAGCCGTCTGAGGAACGCCGAGTCGGCGTCATGCAGGGTGATGAACTTCAGGTGCCCGCCCTCGACGGCTGGTCCGAAGGCGGTGGCAAGAGCATGGGGTGACGGCAGGGGCCCTTCGAGGAGCCGGTCGAGGACATCACGCACCAGGTCCGTGACGGCCTCGTCGCCCTGTGACTCCCGCTCGAAGGCTGCGTACTGGCCGCGTTCGAGGAACTCGGCGGCGTTCGAGGCGTCGATCGTGATGGATGTGCCTGGCACCGTCGCCGGACCGGTGAGCGACAACGCCGCGGCGAACGCGGTGGGATCCGCGTAGATCACGCCGTCGAGCGGTGCTCCTCCCTTGGTCTGGGGGTACAGCTGCGCCGCCAACCGGGCGACGGTCGGCAGGTCCGGGGTGGCGCCCCAGTTCTGCGGGAACCGCGTCGGGCTCATCTCCAGGAGCGACCGTGGGTAACCCGACGTGTCGGGGAGGAAGGGGCGACCTGGGCCGGTGGGGCCGAACAACTCGTAGGGAGCGCCGACCCTGACCACATCGATCTGCCCGCCCTCGGTTGTGATCTCGGCCCAGTTGCCCAGGTGGCCGCCCAGGTCGCGTGCCTCGGCGGGGTTGCCGAGCAGCAGGAGGTAGCGGCGCGGGGCGTCGGCCCCGAGCAGCCCCGGCGCTGCCTCCACGCCGAGCCTCGCCGTGATGGCGGCCGTGTGGGCGGCGCTCACGCGGTCGCGCAACGCCGCCATCCTGTCCGCGACCGGTCCCAAGACGAACGGCGAGTCGGCATCGGTGAGCGTCTGCTTCGCCGTGGCGAGTGCCGTCTCGGTGTCCGCCACGGGTCCGGAGAAGGAACGCAGGACGGCGAGGTCGATCCCTCCGCCGGGCAGCTGCATGCGGTCGTAGTCCACCCTGCCCGCCAGATGTTCAGCCGAACGGGCCAGTTCCGAGCCGGCGGCCGCGGCGTCCCGGATCGAGCTGACGTTGGCGCCGAGCACCGGCACCGCCCTGGTGACGAGCATCCACGGAGCGTCGGCGGCGCCGACCACGCGATCGAGGCGGGTGCGGGCGTCTGCGAACCCCTCCGTCGATGCAGCCGTGGAACTGGCGCTGATGTCGTCGGCGGCGGAGGACGCCTCGTCGATCGCCTGCTGGAGGTTGGAGCGCTGGGTGAGTCCGAACGCGACTGCACCGGCGATGCCGACGAGGGCGAGCGACCCGGCGACCGTCGCCCCGATCCGCACCCGACGTCGCACGCGGCGACCGCTGGTCCTGTACGCGGATGCACACACGATCCCGACGGCGACGGCCCCCACCGCTGCGGTGGCGAAGGTCGTGGTCGGCCAGCCCATGTGCAAGGCCGTGAGTCCGATGAGGGCGCCGGCGACGGCTCCGAGGATCCTGTTGCGTCGACCGTCCCACGCCAGACCGAACGTCGTGGCGATCGCTGCGAGCCCGGCGAGGCTCCACCAGTCGGCTGCGCCGATCGTGACCATGCCGGCGGCGACGACGAGGCTCCAGCGCCGGGCGCGGGATCCGGCCACGGTGCACAACGTGACGAGAGCTGTGCGCCACATGGCGTCCAGGAGCGGGTTGGCGGTGGGCGATGCGTCGGAGCTGATCGCCGCCAACACCCCGGCGAGGGTGCAGATCGCGGTGATCGACAGGATCTGGGTGGGAGTGGCGGGCTTGCGTCGACGACGGGCCTTGGGTGGGCGCGTCGGCACGGGTGCCGTACCGATGGTCACCGGACCAGTCTGCCCCAGGTGTCCGTCTGCGCCGCATGGGCGAAAACCCTGGTGCTGAGAACGATCGTGGAGCTGGTGCCGCACGGTTGCGGGGCCTGCGGTGACGGTTTCCGGATGCAGCCCGACTCGCGGAGCGCCGTGCTACCAATGGCACATGGCCCGACCTCATCGCCCCTCAACCCGCCGCGCCCCACAGCAGTTCAAGCGGACGGACCGACTCGGAGAGCTGGTCCGGGAGGTCGTCGCGACCGAGCTGGAGCGCATCGGGGACGAACGACTGGAGCTGGTGACGATCACCGACGCCCGCGTCGACGGCTCCCTCGAGCACGCCGACGTCTTCTTCTCGTGCCTTCAGGCCGAGGAGGAAGGGCGGCTGGACGAGGTCGTCGAGGCCCTCGAGGAGCAGCGATGGAAGGTCCAGCAGGTCGTGAACCGTGAGGTCCGTGCCCGCAAGACCCCGCAGATCGCCTTCCGTCACGACGACGTCCTGCGGTCCGCCCTCCGAGTCGACGAGATCCTGCGCGACATCGACGTGGTCGGCGACATCGACGGCGACGCCACGTGACGGCATCGGCCGACGGACCGGTCGGCCTGTGCATCATCGACAAGCCGACGGGTTGGACGAGCCACGACGTGGTGGCACGCTCCCGACGGCTGTTCGGAACCCGCAAGATCGGTCACTCCGGGACCCTGGATCCGATGGCGACCGGTGTGCTGGTCCTCGGCATCGGCCGGGCGACTCGTCTCCTCACGTTCCTGAGCGGGCTCCCGAAGTCCTACTCGGCGCTCATCCGCTTCGGGGTGGAGACGGACTCGCTCGATGCCGACGGGGTGGTGACGGTCACCCATGACGTCGAGCTTCCGGAGTTGCCTGAGGTGCGATCGGTCGCTGAGTCGATGACCGGCACCAGCCTCCAGGTCCCACCGATGGTCTCGGCGAAGAAGATCGACGGTCGGCGTCTGCACGACCTGGCGAGGCGTGGCGAGGTCGTCGAGCGCTCCGCGGTGCCGATCACCGTGGACCGGTTCGATGTCCGGGCGACCGACGATCCCGGGGTCTTCCACGCGGACATCGATTGCACCGCCGGAACCTACGTGCGAGTGCTGGCCGCGGACCTGGGTCACGCACTCGGGACCGGAGCGCACCTCGTCGGTCTCAGACGTGCTGCGGTCGGCCCGTTCACCCTCGATGAGGCCGTGACTCTCGACGAGCTCGACCGGGCCGCGTCGGCCGGAGAGTCGAACAGCTCCCTGATCCCTGCGGCGGGGATCTCGCGGGTCCTCGATGCGGTGGAGGTCGATCCGTCCACCGCCGCGGACGTGGTCCACGGCAAGGTGCTCGACCGCGACGTGCTGGGCGTCGACGGGGGTCCGGGCCCGTGGGCGGTCATCGACGCGACGGGTGGCGCCCTGTTGGCTGTGTACGTCGCGCACCGCGGTGACACGGTGAAGCCGTCGGTCGTGCTGGTCTGATCCACCGGTGGGTCCTTGGGGCCGGGCAACGCTCGGGTACCCTCGCCGACGTGGAGGTCATCCGCGACGACGGGAGCTGCCCCCGACCCGACGAGGGCTCGGTCGTCACGATCGGGGCCTACGACGGCGTTCACCTCGGTCACCGGGCCGTCATCTCGACGGTTCGGGAACGGGCGGAGGACGCCGGTCGTCGATCCGCTGTGGTGACCTTCGATCGCCACCCGGCGCAGGTCGTCCGTCCGGACTCCGCTCCGCTGCTCCTGACCGACCTCGACCAGAAGCTCGAACTGCTGGCCGAGACGGGCGTCGACTTCACGCTGGTCGTTCGCTTCGACGAGGAGCGGGCGGCCGAGTCGGCCGAGGACTTCGTCGACAAGGTCCTGGTCGGTTGCCTCAACACCCGGGACGTCGTGGTGGGGGAGGACTTCCACTTCGGTCACCTCCGGCGCGGCAACGTGGCGATGCTCGAGGATCTCGGCGCCTCGATGGGGTTCACGGTCCACGGCCACAAGCTGGTGGGTCCCGACGGCCAGGCCGCACGCGACGACGCCCAGGTCTCGTCGACGGCGATACGTCGGGCGTTGCACGAGGGCCGCCTGGCGGACGCGAACCGGATGCTCGGTCGTCCCCACGCCATGCGGGGCCCGGTCGTGCACGGCGACGCACGGGGCCGGACCCTCGGCTTCCCGACAGCCAACCTTGCGATAGCTCCCGAGATGCTCATGCCGGCGGACGGCATCTACGCCGGCGAGCTGGTCCGGCTCTCGACCGGTGAGGTGCTGCCGTCTGCGATCTACGTGGGGAAGCGCCCGACCTTCCACGACGACCGGGCGATGACGCTGCTCGAGGTTCACGTCCTCGACTTCGCCGGCGACCTCTACGGTGAGGTCGCCGTCGCCCGCTTCACGCACCGGATCCGCCCGGATGCCCGCTTCGCCTCGCTCGAGGAGCTGACCGCCCAGCTCCGGACCGACTGCGACGAGGCCGCCAAGCTGCTCGGGGTCCGCTGACGGTCCGTGTGTCGACCGGGCCCCGGTCTTCGAGCAGCGCGTGTTTCTGTGCGGGAGCCGCGCCGATCCGAAGCAGGTTCGGTACCTTGGAAACCTGTGACGAGACGGCCCTTGGTGAGATGGCCCTGGTGAGGGAGTCCTGATGAGCCACATCGAGACCAGCGAGATCCTCGATCCGATCGAGGGTCCGGTCCGGGATGAACCGGTCGCACCCGGCGCCGTCGAGGTCCCCCGCCTCGCCCGTCACGAGATCACCCTCGCTGACGGCCACCTCGTCGGTGTCACGGTCGCAGGGGAGGGCGTTCCGCTCGTGGTCGTCCACGGCTTCTCGGCAGAGGGCTTCCTCTACGCCCAGTCGCTCTCCAGGTTGGTGGGGATGGGCTTCCGGGTGATAGCCATCGACACGGCGGGACACGGAGCGACCCAGGGTCTGCCGCTGTCTGGTCAGGCGATGAACGACTACGCGGACCTCCTCGGTCGTTGCATCGACGAACTGGGCATCGAGCGATTCGTGCTCGCAGGGCATTCGATGGGTGGTCAGCTCATCACGCGGCTCGCTGCGAAGTGGCCCGAGCGGACCATGGCTGTGATCCTCATCGACGCCATCGTCGGCGACACCTGGGATCGCATGGTCTACCTGTTCCGCGTCGCTCCGCCGCTGCTCGGGATGGTCGGGCTCCTGCTGGTGATCGACTCCCTCACGATCCCCCCGGCGTTCAGCGACCCGCGCCAGGCGTACAAGCTGATGCGCCTCGCAGTTCCGACCGTCGCCGGCCACGTGGTGCAGCCGTGGCGGTTGATGGGTCCGATGATGTCGATCCTGCGGACGCGGTCGAGTCGTTACGCTCTCGACGCGATCCGTGAGGGCGACGTGCCTGTGGTCGCCCTGCACGGCGACCGCGACATCGCGGTCCCGCACCGCACGGCGGTCGACGCCGTCCGGCGGACGCACGGAACGCTCGTCACCATCGAGCGCGGTGGTCACTCCTGGCCGCTGACCGATCCCGAGACCCTGCCTGCGATCATCGCCGAGCTGCTCGACGGCCCGCTCGGCGACGGGATCCGCAAGCGGTTGCGCAAGGGTGGTGTGCGCTCGAAGACGCCGAGCGTCGAGCAGATCCGAGCGGCCTGCTATGCGGCGGACGCCCGCGTCTTCGACCTCGACCCGGTCGATTCGAGGCGCAAGGTCGTCGGTCGGCACCGTCGGCCCAGGTTCAACTGGCGTGTCGAGCAGCTCGCTACCTTGGGCACCAGCGACCACTGACTGGTCTCTGATGCCCAAGAACGGCGGGATCGGCCGAGAGCTGCCGGACACCGCACCGATCTCGGGCGCTATCGACCACTGACTGGTCTCTGATGCCCAAGAACGGCGGGATCGGCGCGGAGCAGCGAACCAGTGACACCCCGCGCTGGAGCACCCGACCGCTCGTGCTGGTAGCTTGTCCGTTCCCCGGCGACCGTCGGGGACCGCCACGGTGTTCGCGGTGAGCGTCCGGCTCCGGCCGTCCGTTCCGATGACGGCGCACGGGGCAGGGTCAGGAACCCATCAGGAGACGAAGCAGTGACCAACCGCGAGCCCACCAACCTGCCGCCCAAGGGCGACACCATCGCGAAGTTCCGCAAGCACGACACCGACACCGGGTCCCCCGAGGTCCAGATCGCGCTCTTGACGGACCGGATCAACCACCTGACCGAGCACCTGAAGACGCACAAGAAGGACCACCACTCCCGTCGTGGTCTGCTGATGCTGGTGGGCAAGCGCCGCCGCTTCCTCGACTACCTCAAGAACAACGACGTCGAGCGCTACCGCTCCGTCATCGCCGAGCTCGGCCTGCGACGCTAGGAGCGGGCCCAGACCGGCACGGCCTGCGACGATAGGAGCGGGCCCAGACCGGCACGGCCTGCGACGCTAGGAGCGTCTCGGGGTGGGTGTTCGCATGTCGAGACCCGTTGTCAGCTAGCGTGTTCCCAACACAACTGCGGCAGGCCGGTCAGTTACCGGTTGCCGACCTCCGGCCGCACCGGCCGATCCCTCGAGAAGCTTCCACTCGGCCTGCGTGGTCTACGGAGCTGCGGGCCCGAGTCGTTGAGGCTCCCGGCCCACCGAGGATCAGAGCCGTGCTCCGTCCGGGGTTCGACCACTGGGAACTGGCCCCGCCGCACCGAACGCGAGCCGGACAGGGAGTCCGGACCGCAGAAGGAGGCCCACATGGCCGAACCCACACGCGTCGCCGCTCCGATCGCGGGCGATGACAAGACCATCTCGCTCGAGACCGGCAAGCTCGCCGGTCTCGCCGGCGGAGCCGTCATGGCCGGGATGGGCGACACCCGCATCCTGGTCACGGCGACCGGCGCCAAGCACGTCCGGGAGGGGATCGACTTCTTCCCGCTGACGGTCGACATCGAGGAGCGGATGTACGCCGCGGGCAAGATCCCCGGTTCGTTCTTCCGTCGTGAGGGTCGGGCGCCCGAGTCCGCGATCCTGACCTGCCGGCTCATCGACCGCCCGCTGCGCCCGTCGTTCCCCGACGGGTTCCGCAACGAGGTCCACATCGTCGGCACCGTCATGGGCGCGGACCAGGAGAACCCGTACGACGTCCTCGCGATCAACGCCGCCTCGGCAGCGCTGATGATCTCCGACGTGCCGTTCGAGGGTCCGATCGGCGCCGTGCGCCTCGCCTACAGCACCGACGGCGAATGGATCGCGCACCCCACCTACGAGGAGTCCGACGAGTCGACCTTCGAGATCGTGGTTGCCGGGCGTGAGCTCGAAGACGGCGACGTCGCGGTGATGATGGTCGAGGCCGGGGGCACCGAGAAGTCCTTCCAGTACTACGAGGAGGGGGCTCCCAAGGTCGACGAGGCGGCGCTCGCCAACGCGCTCGAGGAGTGCAAGCAGTACATCAAGGCCGTCATCGCCCTGCAGCGGGAGCTGGTCGAAGCCGTCGGCGCCAAGCCGACCATGTCGTTCGACGTCCAGGTCGACTACTCCGACGAGATCTACGAGCAGGTCAAGAGCCTGGGTGGCGAGCGCATGGGTGAGATCATGCAGATCGCCGACAAGTCCGAGCGGTCCGCTGCCGAGGACGCCCTGCGCTCCGAGGTGCTCGAGCGTCTTGTCCCAGAGCTGGTCACGGCCGCCGTCGCTGCCGGCGAGGGCGAGGACTCCGCCAGGGCGCTCGCAACCAAGCAGGTGAAGAACGCGGTCCGGTCCCTTTCCAAGGCCACGGTCCGCAGCCGCATCGTCAACGACGGCATGCGCATCGACGGTCGCGGGCTGCGCGACATCCGTCCGCTCAGCTCCGAGGTCGGCGTCCTCCCTACCGCCCACGGCTCGGGCCTGTTCCAGCGTGGCGAGACCCAGGTGCTGAACATATGCACCCTCGGCATGGCGAAGATGGACCAGATGATCGACGGCATCGACCCGATCACCAAGAAGCGCTACCTGCACCACTACAACTTCCCGCCGTTCTCCACCGGGGAGACCGGCTTCATGCGGGGCCCGAAGCGGCGTGAGATCGGCCACGGTGCCCTGGCCGAGCGGGCCGTGTTCCCGGTCGTGCCGTCCCTCGAGGAGTTCCCCTACACAATCCGACTGGTGTCCGAGGTCCTGTCCTCGAACGGGTCGACCTCGATGGGCTCGGTCTGCTCGTCGACCCTGTCGCTGATGGACGCCGGCGTGCCGATCAAGGCGCCCGTCGCCGGCATCGCCATGGGACTCGTGTACGCGGACGGCAAGTACGCCACGCTGACCGACATCCTCGGTGCCGAGGACGCGTTCGGCGACATGGACTTCAAGGTCGCCGG
>CAZNQK010000046.1:0-14761 GCA_964575165.1 uncultured Aquihabitans sp.
GACGAACCAGACAAGGTCGTAGTCCTTGTTCGAGCGTGCGAGTAAAGAACGACCGTCGCCCTGGGTCAGGTTGACCCTCGGGTTGTCTGCCCAGTCGCCTGTGTACTCCTTGAAGCGATCCTTGACGATCCCGACCGTCACAGGGTTCAGCTCGACGGCGTCGATGCTCTTCGAGCCGTGCTGGAGCGAGTTGAGGACCTCGTGGCCGCCCGCTGAACCGATGATCAGCTGGTCGTCGACGGGCTTCCCGTGGACCACGAACGGCCAGGACCGCGGGTCCTCGGGGAACAGCTCTCCGATGCTGTCGACGTCGCCGTCCCAGTTCCAGATCGCTGATCCGTAGGTGGCGTCGTGGATGAGCCACTTGGCGGGGATCTTGTCCGACGGCACGGGCGCCACGTCCACGCGGAACACCGGGCCCCAACCCGAGTACTCGTAGCCGCCGGCGGGTGGCTGCACCTTCGAGTCTTCGGGTCGGATGTCGGGAAGCACGCCGTTGAGCACGACGAGGACCGCCAGGATCCCGCACAGCGCAACCGATCCGATCCGATACGGGGCCTGCGTCGAGTCGCTGCTGGCCAGCCCGACGCCGGCCATGAGCAACGCCGCCAGCATGATCGTCGCCGGCGGACCCATCCAGCTGATCAGGAACACCACGACGGCGCAGCCGATGCCAGCGCCGACGAGGTCGGCGAAGTAGAGCCGACCGACCTGGTCGCCGCCTCGTCCGAGCAGCACCGACACGATGACCCCGATGGCTATGAACGCGGCGAACAGTGCGAGACAGATGACGGCAAGAGCGGCCAGGCTCTTGAGCGACCCCTTCGAGCCGTAGTCCCAGAGGGCCACCGTGTCGAGCGGGATGCGTGCGATGACCAGGTAGCCGCCGACCATGCAGAGCGCGCCCCACACCGAGGCCCAGCGCAGAACCGTGCGGGTCGTCGTCCGGCGGACCCGGTTCGAGATCGCCACGACCGTGGCTCCGCTGCCGATGCCTAGCAGCGCGAGTCCGATGACCAGGTACGTGTAGTAGTACCAGAGCTTGTAGGAGATGACGCGGGTGTAGGCGACCTCGAGCACCAGCCCTGCGAGGCTGACCACGAAGATCATCCACAGCGCCGCTCGACGTGACAGGTCTTCGGGTGGGAGCTCTGGCGACTCGTCGGCGGGTTCGCGTGCGTCCAGATCGCTGGTCATCGGTCTCTGATCTCTCCAGGAGTGTGGCCGACCGCCGGCCATGAGCGGATGCGAGTCTCCCACAGGCCCGTCAGGAGCCCCGGGATCCCCACCACCGGTTGGGGTTCCCCGATCGACCCGGCTTCTCAGGAAGCACGGTGGGCGTCCCGGGCCGGGAGGGCCGCATCGGTAGAGTTGCGCGATGTCCGCCGTGCTCGTCGTCCCCACCTATCAGGAGGCGGAGAACGTCGCGCTGCTGCTGCGGACGGTCCGCAGCGTCGCTCCCGACCTGAGAGTGCTGATCGTCGACGACAACAGCCCGGACGGCACCGGGGCCATCGCCGAGGAGGTGGGTGCCGAGGTCGGTGGTGTGGAGGTGCTGCACCGTGCAGGCAAGGCGGGGCTGGGCGCGGCCTACCGCCACGGCTTCCGCCACGCCCTCGACTCCGGTGCCGACGTCGTGGTGCAGATGGACTGCGACTTCTCCCACGATCCCCACGTGCTGCCGCTGCTGCTGCGTGAGATCGACAGGGGACACGACGTGGTGGTCGGCAGCCGCTACGTCCCGGGCGGCGACTCCGACTGGACGTGGTTCCGTCGCCTCCTGTCGGGATGGGGCAACGCCTACGCGCGCAAGATGTTGCGCCTGCGGATGAACGACGCCACCACGGCGTTCCGCGCCTACCGCGCCGACGTGCTCGAGAAGATCGACATCGACGGCACCACCGCCAACGGCTACCTCTTCCAGATCGAGACCGCTTTCCGCCTCTCAGACGCCGGGGTCGACATCGTCGAGATCCCCATCGTCTTCGTCGACCGCGTCGCGGGCGCGTCGAAGATGGCGGTGGTCCGAACCATGGTCGAGACCGAGATGCGCGTCACATGGTGGGGGCTGTCGCTCCGGCTCCCGGGCCTGACCCGTCGCCTGCGTGCGACGGGACCCGGCCGCTACGCCGAGTCGATGATCCGTCCGACCGGCCGGCCCGACGCGTCATGAACCAGCCGGGGACGTGACCGGAGTGGCAGGCGGCAGCGGGACGGGCGCGCCCGAGGACCCATCCCGGGACGACACGACGCGGCGCGGGGCATGGCACTGGGAGCAGATCCCGGACGAGCACCCGCCCGCGCCCACCTCTGCCGACCCGGCCGACCCGGCCGACCCGGGCGGGGGCGGGACCGGCAGCACCGAGCCGGGCGTCGTCCGCCGCCGACGCAACCGCGGCACGCCCGAGCGTCGAGCGACCGGTCAGGCGATCGGGGCCCTCGGCCACCAGCCACCGCTCGACGGTCTCCGGGCCATCGCCGTTCTCGCCGTCCTGCTGTACCACGCCCGGTTCCCGTGGATCACCGGCGGGTTCCTCGGCGTGTCGCTCTTCTTCACGTTGTCGGGGTTCCTGATCACCTCCCTGCTGCTTCGGGAGTGGGCCGCCGGCGACGCCATCTCGCTCCGCCGCTTCTGGGGTCGGAGGTTCCGTCGTCTCATGGCGGCTTCGTGGGCCACGATCGGCATGGTCCTCGTGATGGGTCTCGCCGGGGTCTGGAACACCGACCAGCTCCGCTCCCTGCGAGGCGACGTGGTGTTCGCCCTCCTCGAGGTCATCAACTGGCATTTCATCGCCCAGGGACGGACCTACGGCGCCGGGTTCAGCGCTCCGTCGCCGCTCGAGCACTTCTGGAGCCTGGCGATCGAGCAGCAGTTCTACCTGCTGCTGCCGGTCCTGATCGCGTTCGTCCTGGCCCGCTCCGAACGCAGGCGACGACGCCCACCCTCCCCGTCCGGTGCCCGCTCCTCGGTGCGGACCGGACCGCTGGTCGTGGTGCTCGCGACGATCGGCGTGATCTCGGCCGTGTCGAACTGGTGGTTCGCCCAGGGCGGCACCGATCGCTCCTACTTCGGGACCGTCAGCCGCATGTTCGAGCTCCTCGCCGGTGCTCTGCTCGCATGCGCTCTGCTCCACGGAACCCGTCTGGGCACGGAGAGGGGCCGCAACATCGCCCGGGTCGGAGCGGTCACCGGCCTGCTGGTCAGCGCCGTCTTCTGGGCCGTGGCGACCGTCGGGTCCTCGTGGATGTACCCGTTCGGGTTCCTCGTCGTCGCAGCGGCGTCGTGTGCGTTGATCCTCGGCGCCATGCAGGGCGGACCGTTGAGCTCAGCGTTGTCGTGGTCGCCTCTGCTGTGGCTGGGGAAGATCTCGTACGGCGTGTACCTCGTGCACTGGCCGGTGTTCCTCTGGCTGACGCCGGAGCGAGTCGGATGGGCGCCCTGGCCGCTGTTCGCCCTGAGGATGGCGGTGACCCTGACCGTCGCGGAGCTCATGTTCCGGCTGCTCGAACGTCCGGTTCGCACGAGCCGGCTGTTCCCGGCCCGTCAGGCGCTCTACAGCATCCCGGTCGCTGCGGTGGCGATCCTCGCGACGACGGCGATGGTCACCTCCGATCTGCCGGAGCCGACGAACCTCGAGCGAGCGGCGACATCGGCGACCACGGCACCACCACGTCCTCTCGAGGTGCTGGTCGTGGGCGACGAGCTCGCGGGCTCCCTCGAAGGGCGGGTGGATGTCGCAGGCAGGACGCCCATGCAGGTCAAGGTCCTCGCGACGCCCGGGTGCGGGCTCGCCGTCGGCGGCTGGGTCCGCCGGGTCGACGGCACCGTCGAGCGTGACGTCGACCGCTGCGGGTCTGCCCATCAGGCGTGGGTCGACGAGGTCAACCGCACCCATCCCGACGTGGTGGTCGTCTGGTCCGGGATTCGGGACGTGTCGGACCGTCGTCTCGATCCGAGCTCGCCTTGGAGCGGTCCCGGAACCCCCCAGACCGACGACTTCCTGCGCGTCGACGTCGCCGACCGGCTCCGCGAGCTCGCCTCCGGAGGCTCGCTCGTGGCGGTCATGTCGGTTCCACCGATGCGCTCCAGCGCGCCGGACCCACCGGTCGTGGCCACGACGCTGCCGCCGGATCCGAAGCGAGCGGCGCTCCTCCAGGGGGAGATCGATCAGATCAACAGCGGAGTGCCCCCGGGCGGATGGGCGCAGAACGACGACGCCAGGGCCGCTGCGTGGAACGCCGTCCTGTCGACCGCGGCCGGAGCCGCGGGAGCGACGTATCTGGACGCCGCCGGGGAGATGGCACGGTGGAAAGGCGGGGCACTCGATCCGACGTGGCGGGACTCGGGTGTGGGCCTGTCCGCGGCTGGTGCGGAGAAGCTGGCGGGGTGGCTCGCCCCGCGCCTACGTGATCTTCAGCCGGTCGCTGCACCGGCCGCACCCGCATCGGTGCTCGGCTCGGCACCGCTTCCCGCAGCTCCGGCGCCGATGCCCCGTCGTGCGGTGTCGCCGGGCCGGCCGGTCCACGTCACGGTGGTCGGGGACTCGGTGGCCATCGGCGTCGGATACGGGATCGGGCGATGGGCAGACGGCCGCAGCGACCTCACGTCGGCGAACGCTGCGGTCCTGGGTTGTCCGATCGCACGCGGAGGCAGCTACCGATTCCTCCGCGACATCGCGACCTTCCGCGGCGAGTGCGACTGGGGGACCCGCTTCCCCGGACTCGTCGAGGATCAGCGACCCGATGTGGTGGTCCTCACCAGCGGGATCTGGGACGTGGTCGATCGCAGGTTCCCCGGGGACGACCGGTGGCGCCACATCGGCGAGCCGGAGGTGGACTCCTTCATCCTCCGGGAGTTCGTCGCTGCGATCGACGTCCTCGGATCGACCGGCGCGAGCGTGGTGCTCCTCACCTATCCGCACTTCCAGGCCGGCGCGGACCAGGGGTTCACCGACCTTCCCGAGTCGGATCCGGCCCGGGTCGACAGGTTGAACGATCTGATGCGCCAGGCGGCAGCCGAACGGCCCGGTGTCGCCCGAGTGATCGACCTGCAGGGTTGGTACGCCCAGCAGCCCGGTGGGGAGGGCGATCTGAGCCGTCGACCCGACGGCCTGCACTTCTCGGACGAGTACGTCCCTACGGTCGGGGCGTGGCTCGGCCCGCAGCTGCTCGCCATCGGCCGCAACCCCGCCGCGTAACCCCGAACTCGGGTCGTCTGACACCGACATAGGGCGCGAGACGACCCGAGTTCAGCCCCATCCCCGAACTCGGGTCACCTGACACCGACATAGGGCGCGAGACGACCCGAGTTCGGGGGGTTGTGGGGGTCAGACGGCACGCAGGGTGGTCTCGAGGCGACGCACAGCGAGGATCTCCTCGGTGCGGAAGCTCGCCATCCGGACGCTCCAGCAGTCGACCGAGGGTCGGCCGTCGGTGCGGAAGAAGGTGGTCATCGAGCGCTCCGGCTCGTAGGCGTCGGCGCCGTGCACCCGTTCGACGGTGCCGTCCCGGAGGGTGACGTCGAACACGACGTCGGTCGCGGGCGGCGCGGCGGGATGGATCGTGCTGCCGCTGGTGCTGCTGCTGATGGTGGTGTCGGTGAGGAGCGAACCCATGACGTCACCGTAAGGATCCGAACCTGTGGATCGATAGACCCGCAACCGTGTGACCTACCTGTGTCGACCCTGTGGTGGGGCTGTGTGCAACCGCACTCCCGCGGTGGACAGATCGGGACTCAGGTGGACCCGCCGGAGGCGATCCGTCCCGCCCAGCGGTAGTCGGCCTTGCCGGAGGGCGCGCGAACGAGCCGCTCGAGACGGATGATCTCCTTCGGCAGCTTGAAGCGCGCCACGTGGTCGCTCGCGGCTGCGAGCAGATCGTCGTCGTCCGGATCGCTCCCGCCCCTCAGCTGCACTAGGGCCACCACCTCCTGTCCCCAGCGCAGCGACGGCCGACCGCACACGACGGCATCGAAGACGTCGGGATGCGTCTTGAGCGCGGTCTCGACCTCCTCGGCGAACACCTTCTCGCCCCCGGTGTTGATGCACACCGAGTCACGACCGAGCAGCTCGATCGTGCCGTCGGCGAGGATCCGAGCCCGGTCGCCCGCCACCGCGTAGCGGATCCCGTCGATCTCGGGGAAGGTGGCCGCCGTCTTGTCAGCGTCCCCGAGGTAGCCGAGCGGGACGCGACCCGACTGCGCGAGCCATCCGATCTCGCCGTCGCCAGGGTCGAGTGCCCGCGTCCTCGTCTCGTCGAGGACGACCGCCGTCGAGGAAGGCACGAAGCCCACAGCCGTGTCATCGCCGGTCCGGACGTTGGACACCCCCTGGCGTCCCGACTCGGTCGATCCGAGGACGTCGACGATCGTCAACCCTGGAAGGAGCTCGAGGATCTCCGCCTTGAGGGAGGGGGACAGGACCGCTCCGCCCGAGAGCAGGTGACGCAGGGAGGTCAGGTCGGGGCTTCTCCCGTCGGAACGCGCTGCTCTGAGCGCATCCACGAGTGGTCGGGCGACGGGGTCGCCGACGACCAGGAGCGACGTCGCACGGTGTCGTTCGACGCTCCGCAGGAGGTCGTCGGGATCGAGGTGCTCGGGGTGGTCCTGGATGACGACGGTGCCGCCCGTGATCCAGCAGGACAGAGCGTTCCAGTGCGCCGCACCGTGCATCAGCGGAGGAGCGGGCAGGGCGCGCAGCTTCGAACGCTCCGCCGCGGCCAGCACCTCATCGATCGAGGTGATCTCGGAGCCGTCGCGACGACGCACCCCCAGCGCTGCGATGAGGAAGTCCTCCTGCCGCCACATCGCCCCCTTCGGCATGCCCGTGGTCCCGCCCGTGTAGCAGAGGTACAGGTCGTCACCCGACCAGCCATCGGTCAGATCCCTCGGGAGCTCGACCGGCGTCCCGGCAGGAGCCACCGAACCCAGCGCCTCCTCGTAGTCGAGCGCTCCGGGCAGCAGTCCGTGACCGCTGCCGTCGGAGACCTGGAGGATGAGCGACGGGCGGCGATGCATCGAGTCGAGGACGTCTGCCAGCACCGGGGTGAAGCACTCGTGCACGATGATCGCTGCGGCGGAGGCATCGTCGAGCAGGTAGCGCAGCTCCTCGGCCACGTAGCGGTAGTTCACGTTGAACGGAGCGCAGCGCGCCTTCCACGCGCCGAGCATGCCCTCGAGGTACTCGTTGCCGTTGTGGAGGTACAGCGCCACGTGGTCGTGCACCGACTCCCATCGCTCAACTGAGCCGAACGGCGCACGTATGCCGAGGTCCGCAAGGTGCAGCAGCGCAGCCAGACGGCGTGTCCGATCAGCCACATCGGCCCACGACGACCGGCGGTCCCTGAACACGAGGCAGTCCCGATCGGGAAACGCTGTCGCCACCGCTTCGGTCAGCTTGGCGACGTTCAGCTCGAGAGGTGGGGCGCCGGACTCGTCCACGACCGTCATGCTGGCAGGATGCGTCCCATGAGCGACACTCCAACGCCGGATGCCCGCACGGTCCGGATCGAACGGATTGCGGAGGAGGGCGCCGACGCCGGCATCCGCATCCTCACCCTCGACCGCCCCGAGCGACTCAACGCCATGAACCGCCACCTGATCGACGACCTCCACCTGGCGATCGATGACCTCCGCAACGACGCCGACGCCAGGGTCGCGATCCTCACCGGAGCGGGCCGCGGGTTCTGCGCGGGACTCGACCTCTTCGACACGCCGCCGAACGCGTCGTCCTCGTCCGAGGGTCGCGGAGCCGTACAGCGGGGGATGGACCTCCAGCAACGGATCGCGACGTTGGTGCCGGCGCTGCGTTCGTTGCGCATCCCGGTGATCGCAGCGGTCAACGGCGCCGCGGCCGGTGGTGGCCTCGCTCTGGCGCTGGCCGCCGACGTCCGCATCGCGGCGACGTCGGCCCGCTTCAACGTGGCGTTCGTGCGGATCGGGTTGTCCGGTTGCGACATCGGGGTGTCGTGGTTGCTCCCCCGGTGGATCGGGGCGTCACGGGCGTTCGAGCTCATGCTGACCGGTCGCATCGTCGAGTCCGACGAGGCCTTCCGCATCGGCCTGGTCACCCGGGTCGTCCCCGACGACGAACTGCTCGACTCGGCGCTGGAGACCGCTCGACTCATCTCTGCGAACAGCCCGACCGGGGTCTGGATGACCAAGGAGGTCATGTGGTCCCAGCTCGAGGTCGGGAGCCTCCAGGCCGGCATCGACCTCGAGAACCGCACCCAGATCATGACGTCGTTCACCGAGGACATGGCCGAGGCCGCGACGGCGTTCCTGGCCAAGCGGCCGCCCGAGTTCCGGAACCGCTGATGCCGGCCCCCTCGAGACGGCCAGCATGGGCACTCGCCGCAGAGCACCTGGCTGCATCCGACCCGGTCATGGAGTCGTTGCACACCCGTCACGGCCCACCTCGCCTGAACCGCGGTCCGGCCGCCTCCGAGCGCTTCGAGTCACTTGCGTCATCGATCGCCTACCAGCAGCTCAACGGCACTGCCGCGGCGACGATCTGGGGTCGGGTCCTCGGCGCGGTCGGCTCCCCCTTCACTCCCGACAGGGTCGTCGGTGCAGGGCCCGACGCCCTCCGTGCCGCCGGCCTGTCGGGTGCGAAGACCGCGGCTCTGCTCGACCTCTCCGAGAGGGTGATCAGGGGCGAGGTGTCCCTGGAGCGCATCGGTCGGCTCGACGACGACGCGGTGATCGACCACCTCACGGTCGTCCGGGGGATCGGGCCCTGGACGGCGCAGATGTTCCTCATGTTCGACCTGCGCCGCATCGACGTCTGGCCTGTCGGCGACTACGGCGTCCGCGCCGGTCTGGCCCGTGCCCACGGCTGGGATGAGATCCCGTCCGAGGCCGCGATGCGCGACCTGGGTGAGCCGTACGCCCCTTACCGGTCGGTCGTCGCCTGGTGGTGCTGGCGTGAGGTCGACTCGCGCACACCTGCGTGATCGGGTTCATGGCTCTCCCGACCCGGTGACGGCGGGGCGAGGTTCGCAGAACCGCGATGATGGGCCCATGTCCCGGACGGAGGCACCGATGTCAGAGGCCGACCTCGATCACGCCCTGCGAGCGACGGGACACCTCGACGACCTGAGGCGCGACGAGTTCTCCCGCCTGGACGACGGCGGTCACGTCTACCTGGATCACACGGGGTCCGCGCTCTACCCGCGCTCACTCGTCGACTCCCATCTGGATCTGCTGCGCGACGGGGTCTTCGGCAACCCGCACTCGGACAACCCGGCCTCACGCCCGATGACGGAACACCTCGAGTCGGCCCGTGCCGCGGTCCTGCGGTTCGTCGGGGCGGATCCGGGTCTCTACGAGTGCATCTTCACCCCGAACGCGACCGGAGCGATCCGCCTGGTGGGGGAGTCGTTCCCGTTCGCACCCGACCGCCCGTTCGTGCTGAGCGCCGACAACCACAACTCGGTGAACGGGATCCGCGAGCACGCCCGCAGGGCCGGCGCCGGCACCACCTACGTCCCGTTGGACGCCGACCTACGGTTGGACGGCGACGCCCTGGGCCGGGCGCTCGACGGGCCCCCCGGTCTGCTCGCCCTTCCGGCGCAGTCGAACTACTCGGGGGTGAGGCACCAGGTCCCCCGGCGACCCGACGGCTGGCTGGTCCTCTACGACATCGCTGCCTTCGCCCCGACCAACGTCGTGCGCGTCGGCGAACTCGGCGCGGACTTCTTCTCCATGTCCTTCTACAAGCTGTTCGGCTACCCGACGGGCATCGGGGCGCTGATCGCCCGGAAGGAGGCGCTCGCCGGCTTGCGCCGACCGTGGTTCGCCGGAGGAACCATCGCCATCGCGTCGGTCGCGGCCGACGGACACAGATTGGTTCCCGGGCACGCAGGCTTCGAGGACGGCACGGTGGACTTCCTCGCCATGCCTGCGGTGCAGTCCGGCATCGAGATGCTCGAGAGCATCGGCGTCGCCAGCATCCACGACCGCGTCGCCGTGCTCACCGCGTGGCTCCTCGACCGGATGACGTCATTGCGACACGGCAACGGCGCGCCGCTGGTGCGCATCCTGGGGCCGGTCGAGCCGGTCGAGAGGGGAGGGACGATCGCGTTCGTCCTGACCGACCCGGACGGGACGGAGCTCGCGGACCGTCGCGTCGAGCAGATCGCCACCGACGCCGGCATCTCTGTCCGCACCGGTTGCTTCTGCAATCCGGGCGCCGGGGAGGCGGCCCGAGGCCTCGGAGCCGACGACCTGCGCCCGTTCCTCGACCACGACGTTCCGGTGTCTCTCTGCGAGGTCGACACCGTGATGCGGGGACGGCGGGGCGTCGGCGTCAGCGCTCTGCGTGCGTCACTCGGGCTGTCCTCGAACGCTGCGGACGTCCGAGCGCTGGTCGCCCTGCTCGAAGGATTCCTCGACCGCAGCGCGGCGCAGGTCGGTGACGCGCCTCCTGCCCCACCGGTCGGTCCCGACACCGCGTGAGCACGCCCCGTTCTCAGCGTTCTGTGTGTTTCTGACGTCGCAGAGCGACGTCAGAAACACACAGAACGAGAACTTGTCCCGAGACGGAGTCGCTGGTCAGTGGACTCCCGGCTCGGCGACCGGGGTCTCGAGCGGGAAGTGGCAGGCCACGTAGTGGCCGTCGCCGACCTTCTGCATCTGCGGCTCGGCCGAGCTGCACAGGTCCTGGGCCCGATCACATCGGGTCCGGAACCGACAACCCGACGGAGGGTCGATCGGCGAGGGCAGCTCACCACCGAGGTGCTCCGCCTCGGACCCGCCTGCATCGGGGTCCGGGAGTGGGATCGCGGCGATCAGCGCTCGCGTGTACGGGTGAGCGGGATGCTCGTAGAGCATGTCGGGTGGGCCGATCTCGCACATCTTGCCGAGGTACATCACCGCCACGCGGTCCGACACGTTCTTCACGACGGCGAGATCGTGCGCCACGAAGACCAGGGTGAGCCCGTAGCGCTCCTTCATGTCCTCGAGGAGGTTCAGGATCTGGGCCTGCACCGACACGTCGAGGGCCGAGACAGGCTCGTCGCAGATGATGAGCTGCGGGTCCGTGATGACCGCTCGTGCGATCGAGATCCGCTGGCACTGCCCGCCGGAGAACTCGTGCGGCTTGCGTTCCGCTGCGGCCGTCGGATCGACCCCGACGGCGCTGAGGACCTCTTCCACCTTCGCCGAACGCGACGCCGGATCACCCGTCTTCCAGATGGTCAGGGGCTCACCGACGATCTGGCTCACGGTCCGTCGCGGGTTCAGCGAGGAGATCGGGTCCTGGAAGATCATCTGCATCCGCGGGCGGATCCGCCGCAGATCCGAACCCGAGAGCGCCGTCAGCTCGGTTCCGTCGAGACGGACAGAACCCCGTGTGGGTGCCGGCAGCTGCATGATCGCCTTGCCGGTCGTCGACTTGCCGCACCCGGACTCGCCGACCAGACCGAGCGTCTCGCCCCGGGCGACGTCGAACGAGATGTTCGCGACGGCCGAGACCTTGCGGCCACGGCCGGCGGGGAAGTCGACGACGAGGTTCTCGACCCGGAGGAGGACCTCGTCCGCACCGCGTAGATGAGCGGATCCGCTGCCGGCCATCAGACGGTGCCCTCAGTGGTCGAGCCCGGTGGCGGGGAGGCGACCATCAGGCGCTGGGCGGCCAGCCGATCCTTGATCTCGACCGTCTCCGGCGAGGACACGGGATAGTGACACGCGAACATGTGCGATGGATCACCCGGCTGCTCCCGCAGGACCGGGGCCTCCTCCCGGCAACGATCCCGGGCGTACGGACAGCGCGGGCTGAACGGACACCCCGGAGGCGGGTCGACGAGGTCCGGCGGCCGGCCGCCGATCGCCGAGAGGCGCGTGTGGGAGGGGTCGGCGAGCTTCGGGATCGCCGACATGAGTGCCTCTGTGTAGGGCATCTGCATGTTCGCGAACAGCGCCCGGGTCGGGGCCTTCTCGACGATACGCCCCGCGTACATGACGGCGATCTCCTGCGCACGGGTGGCGACGACGCCGAGGTCGTGCGTCACGAGGATCATGGCCATGTAGCGCTCACGTTGCTGTTCCGCCAGCAGGTCCAGGATCTGCGCCTGCACGGTGACGTCGAGAGCGGTCGTGGGCTCGTCGGCGAAGAGGAGCTTCGGCCCGCACGCCAGCGCCACGGCGATCACGACCCGCTGGCGCATGCCACCGGACATCTCGTGCGGGTAGGACGAGAAGCGCTTGTCGGCCTCTGGGATCCGCACCGCCCGCAGGAGCGCCACGGCGGTCTCGCGGGCCTCCTTCTTGTCCATGTCGAGGTGGAATCGCAGCGACTCGGTGATCTGGTTGCCGATCTTCATGACCGGGTTCAACGCGGTCATCGGGTCCTGGAACACCATCGCCATCTCGGTGCCCCAGAGCTTGCGGTGCTCCTCAGAGTCGAGCGAGCCGATGTCGCGGCCCTCGAAGACGACCGAGCCGGCTTGCACCGCCGTCGACGGGAGGAGTCCCATGATCGAGCGCGACAGCACGGACTTGCCGGAGCCGGACTCGCCGACGATGCCGAGGCACTGGCCACGGTCGAGGACGAACGACACGCCGTCGACCGCCCGTACCAGTCCGCGTGGTGAGCGGAAGTGGGTGGCGACGTCGCGGACCTCGAGCAACGGCGCCGCACCGGGGACGCCCGTCAACGTCGGGCTGTCTATCAGCGTGGGATTTGTCACAGAACGCTCTCCCTCACTGCGAACCTCTTGCTCACGACGTCGGCAAGGTAGTTCAGCGCCAGGACGGTCAGGAACAGCACCACGATCGTGAACATCACGATGTGCGGGGCACGGTTCAACTGATCCTTGTTCTCGGAGATGATGTTGCCCCAGCTCGGCGTCGGGAGTTGGACGCCGACTCCGAAGAGCGACAGGCCGCCCTCTGCCACGATGGCGATGCCGACGCCGAGCAGCGAGATCGACAGCATCGCCGGGAACACGTTCGGGAGGATGTCGCGGAGCATGATCCGCATGTTCTTCGCGCCCATCGCCCGGGCCGCCAGGACGAACTCCCTCTCCGACCAGCTCAGGGTGTTGGCCCGGGTGATGCGACCCAGGATCGGGATCGACACGATTCCGAGGCCGAGGACGACCACCCCGATCCGCTGGACGCTGCTCACCTGGTCGCCGGTCGAGAGGACCGTGACCAGCGACAGCGCGAGAACGAACTGCGGGATGGCCAGCAGCACCGTCATCGCCGGGGTGATGATGGCGTCGACACGGCCCCTGAAGAAGCCGGTGAGCAGGCCGAGGAATCCGCCGATGACCAAGCCGAAGGCCACGGCGCCGAACCCGATGGCGAACGACGCCCTGGTCCCGTAGATGATGCGCGCCAGCAGGTCGCGTCCGTTCGCGTCGCCGCCCAGCACGTGGCCGGCCACCGGACCCTGCCGTGCGATCTCGTTGAACGACTGGTCCGGGTCCGGGATCGGCAGGAGCGGAGCGAAGATCGCGAGCAAGAGGAGCCCGACGAGCCAGATGATCGCGAGCCACGCACCGACACCGACGCCCTTCCTGCGGCTCCCCGCCTCGGGAACCGGTTCGAGCTGGTCGGACTCGACCGCCAGGCCGTAGACGCTGGCCGACGGGTCGAGGTTGACGAGCGACGGGTCGTGGAGGGGTGCCTGGTCAGCTTCCGGCATGACGGATCCGCGGGTCGAGCACGGTGTACAGCAGGTCCACCCCGAAGTTCACGAGGATGTAGAAGATGGCGATGATCGCCACCATCGACTGGAAGGCGACGATCTGGCGCGTGGCGATCGCCTCGCCCATCACGTAGCCGAGTCCGGGGATGTTGAACACGACCTCGATGATCAACGCCCCGCCGATGAGGGTGCCGACGTTCAGTCCGGCGATGGTGAGCAACGTCAGCGAGGACGGCCGGAGAGCGTGGCGGAACAGGACCCGCTTGGTCGTGATCCCCTTCGCCTTCGCCATCATGATGAAGTCCTGTTGGAGGGTCGCGATCATGTCGCTGCGCAGCAGCCGCATGTAGACCGCGACCTGTCCGACGGCGAGGGTGATCGTGGGGAGGACGATCGACCGGAGGTGGTCGGGGAACGACTTCATCGGCGAGGTGTAGCCGCCCGTGTCGGCCCAGCCGAGCTTGACGCCCACGTAGTACTGGAGCACGAATCCGAGCGCGAACGTCGGGATGGCCAACATCGCGAACGCGGACGTGTTCGACAATCGGTCGAACCAGGTGTTCTGACGGTAGGCGGCGATCACGCCCACGGGTATGGCGATGATCAGCGCCAGCACCTGCGCGTAGATCATCAGGGTTAGCGAGATGGGCAGGGCGGCGCCCACGCGCTCGCTCACGGGGCGGCTCGAGCTCACCGTGTAGTAGTTGCCGAGGTCGCCCGTGACGAATCCTGCGAACCACTGGCCGTAGCGGACCAGGAAGGGCTGGTCGAGCCCGGTCTCCTCGCGCACGAGCTGGCGTTGCTCATCGCTCCCGAAGGGAACGAGCACCTCGACGGGATCACCGGGCAGCAGTTCCAGGAGGAACGACGCGAACAGCGTCACCAGGATGACGGTGACGACCAACTCGAGGAGCTTTCTTGCGATGCCCACGAAGACCAGGGTCCTGACGTCGGAGGGAACTACGAGGATGACGGTGAGGTCGGATGGCCCTCACCGGAACCTGCGGTGGGGGGCGCCCCCCCCCCCCCCCCCCCCCCGCCCCCGGGCCCCAGAACAGACACCCCAACCCCCCACCCCCGGGACGCGGGGGGGCGCCGGGGCCCCGGTG
>CAZNQK010000046.1:14771-20466 GCA_964575165.1 uncultured Aquihabitans sp.
CCCTCACCGGAACCTGCGGTGGGTCCGGCACCGGCCGGCCCCACCGCAGAGCGCAGGTCAGCTCTTCGAGACCCACATGCCCGACACCGGGTGACCGGTGGCGAGCCCGGGGAACGGCTTGCCGCCGCCGGGGAGGTTCACGCCGTAGATGCCGTGGACGTCGGGGGCGGTTGCGATGTCCCAGATGGTCCAGTTCAGCCAGAGGTCGTAGGCCTTCTTGCCGAACTCACGGTTGAGGTCCTCGTAGATGCCCCTGGCCTTGTCGGGGTCGGGTTCCGCTCGGCCCTGGTCGAGGAGGGCGTTGATCTCCGGGTCGTCGAACTTGCCGAAGTTGGTCGGCGAGCCGCCGTACCACCACACGTACTGGAGGTCCGGCGCGCCACCCGGGTGGTTCCGCCACGACATCGCGTTCCAGTCGCCTCCCAGTGCGCTGTTGATCAGAGCGGCCTGCTCGACCGTCTTGAGGTTGACCTTGAAGCCGGCCTTCTCGACCTGCTCCTGGATGAACTGGGCGGACTTCACCGTGGAGGGGTCGGGCGTCGCCATCACCGTGATCTCGAGCGGCTTGCCCGTCTCATCGGTGTACTTCTTGGCGTACTCCTTGGCCTTGTCGAGGTTGTACTCGGGGAACCCGGCGTCCTCGAGGTAGCCGACGGAGCCCTTTGCGAACGGCCCGGAGGCCACGGTGGTGAGCCCGAGGTTGCGGACCTGGTTGAAGCTCTCGCGGTCGAGGGCGTAGGCGGCAGCCAGGCGGGCGTTGATGTTGTCGAACGGCGGCTTGGACACGTTCGACATGATGTAGGTGACCTCGGCGAACTTCTCCGACTCGTTGTTGGTCACCTTGTTCTGGTCGGCTTCCTGACGGAGCCGGTCGATCGCCTCGGCAGTCGACGTGTGCAACGCGTTCAGCTCGCCGGCGAGCAGCGCGTTGGTGCGGGCATCGGCGTCCGGGATCGGCTTGTAGGTGATCTCGTCGAGGTACGGCAGCTTGTTGCCGTCGGCGTCGGTCTGCCAGTAGTCCGGGTTCTTGACCGCCGTCAGGTGGTCGTTGACCTTCCACTCCTTGAGCTTGAACGGGCCGGTCCCGATCAGGTTGCGGTCGCAGGTGGCCGGATCGTCGAGCTGGGCCTGGGCGATGATGCCGAGTCGGCCGGAGCTGTGCAGGTAGGCGGGGAACGCCGGCCACGGCGTCGAGGTCGTGACCGTGAGGTTCAGGTCGTCGACGACGTCGACCGACTTGATGTTCTTGAGCACGAACAGGAACAGCAGCGGCTTCCGTGCCGGATAGGAGCCTCGGTAGGCGTCGATGTTGTTCTTGACGACCGAGGCGTTGAGCGGCGAGCCGTCGTGGAACTTGACGCCCTCACGCAGCTTGATGCTCCATTGCGTGAAGTCGGCGTTCGGGGTGACCGACTCGGCGAGGAAGGGCTGGTAGTCGCCGTTCTCGTCGGGTGCGGTGAGCGTGTCGTAGATCGTGCGGGCGACCTGGATCCCGGCGATCGCGAGCTGCCCCTCGGGCAGGCACCACCCGCCGCTGTTCTCCGCCTCGAGTCCGTAGGTGACCGAGCCACCCGCCACGGGCTTGCCGGCGTCTGCATCACCGCCGCCTCCGCCTCCGTTGCCGTTGGAGCTGTCATCGCCACCGCCGCACGCGGCGGCGACCATCGCGATGCTGAGCGCGCCGACGGCGACCCACCTCCAGCGTGTGCTCCCGGAACCTCGTCGAACCACCGTCGGTACCCCCTGGGTGTCGGTGACCAGTGCCGTCGGGCTCCCGCCGTGACGGCCTTCACAGGTCAGGTGGGCGCACTTTAGTGCTGCGCGCCCTGCTGTCAACGTGACTCCGGCAGCGCTGGGACGAGCCCGCTGACAGCTCGCCAGTTGCTCGGATCCCCACGGTCACGGGAGGACCGGACCGAGAGCGGGTGGCGGGCTCAGGGGATCAGAGAAGGGAGCGCGACGGCATCTCGGTAGCCGAACGCGAGGCCGGTCACGGTGTCGACGTAGGACAGGCTGCGGTTGTAGCTGAAGTAGGCCCTGCGCATTCCGACCTCGTCGGCCACCGCACCCCCCCGGCAGAGGTACGTGGCGGCTCCGAGCGCGGCGTCGTAGATGTTGTCAGGGTCCGAGGTCCCGTCGCCGTTGCCGTCACGCCCGACGGCACGCCACGTCGACGGGAGGAACTGCATCGGTCCGACCGCGCGGTCCGACACGCTGTCGCCGTCGAGTGCGCCGCCGTCGCTGTCGGGCACCTTGCGGAACCCATTCGTGCCGTCGAGCGGAGGTCCGAGGATCGGGGGCTCGACCCGTCCGCCCGGTGCGGGCACGCTCCCGAGGTAGGTGCCGTGACGGCTCTCGGTCCGACCGATGCCCGCCAGGGCCCACCAGGCGATGCCGCACTCGGGTCGCAGCAACGACATCGCACGTGCTGCTCGCCAGTAGGCGTCGAGCGACACCGTCGGGATGTCGGTCCCGTCCACGATCGCCGTCATCCTCGCCGCAGCGACGACGGCCTCGGCACGAGCGACGGCAGCGGAGTCCTCGTCGACGGCCACGCGCAACCGGGCCACCCGTTCGGTCTGTTCGGCGAGTCTGCCGCTCAGCCGGTCCGAGGTCCGCCGCAGCTGCTCCAGCTCCTCCCGGAGCCCCTCGCCACGCCGGTCGAGGAACCGGATCGCGTCGGTGGACGTCCTGGCGGCCGCCGCTCCGAGGACGGCTTGCCGCCGGAGCTCCTCGAGCTCGTCCGGAGCGAGGGCCGGATCGAACGAACGCTGATCCGCCGTCCCGGACGCGTACCACTCCGCCGCCAGACCCCTGAGCGCGCTGCGTCGGGCGGCGAGCGCGGAGTCGACCTTGGTGAGCAGGCCGGCCCGACGGAGGGTCAGCGACGTCGTCGCCCGGTCGGCCTCGGTCGTCAGCGCCAACGCGGCCTCGACGTCGTCGAGCTCCTGCTGGTCCCTCGTTCGGGTGGCGACCGCCCGGTCGAGAGCGGACACCGCTCCGTCGAGCTCGACCGAGTGAGCCGGCAGCGCTGCGACCTCCGGGCTGAGACCACCTCCGGCCTCCGCCGGAGAGGCTGGGGCCGGAGAGGCTGGCGACAACCAGGACAGCGCCGACGAGGACAGCGCCGACGAGGACAGCGCCGGCGACGGCGCGGCATCCGAGCGGGCAGGGAGGCCGGGGACGAGGACAGCGACCGCCGCCAGCGCCACGGCGAGGCTCAGCACCACTGGCCCCGCTGCACGAGCACCTCACGCAGGACCGACGGCCGGTCGGTCATGATGCCGTCGACACCGAGGTCGAGCAGGCGGTGCATCTCGGTCGGATCGTCGATCGTCCACACGTGGACCTGCGCGCCACGCCGATGCGCTGCATCGATGAACGCCTCGGTGACGAGGGTGACGCCCTTGTGGCTCACAGGGACCTGGAGACACCCGTACGGAGCCGCGGTCCGGGATCGACGCCGCCCCATCCGCGACACCGCAGCGAGCACCGCCACCTCCCTGGGGGAGGCCGTGGTGCAGGTCCCTGGACCCAGCAGCTCCCGCAGCCGGGCCAGACGTCGACCCGAGAACGCACCCACGTTCACGCGGTCGGTGGCACGGTGACGCAGCAGGGCCCTGACGAGAGCGACGACCGCGTCATCGGACTTCGCGTCGACGTTCCAGCGAACGTCGGGGAACTCCTCCAGGAGCTCGTCGAACGTCGGGACCGGGTCGGTGCCGGCGATCCTGACGTGTGCCAGCTCGTCGATGGACATCCCGGCGACCGTTCCGGTGCTGGTGGTGACGCGATCGAGAACGTCGTCGTGGAAGGCGACCAAGCAACCGTCGCGGGTCACGTGGACGTCCGTCTCCAGGTAGTCGAACCCGAGAGCCACCGCCGCGCCGAAGGCCCGCGACGTGTTCTCGGGAGCGACCTCGTCACCGCCCCGATGGGCGAACGCGATCGGAGTGGGGCCCTCGAGGAAGGCGAACCGGGACATCGGTCCAGGCTACCGGCCCCTCACGTCCGCAGACCCTCGGGCGCCCGTCGCTCGCGGCTGGTCAGATGGTGCGACCCGAGGCCTGCCAGTACTCGTCCTTCAACAGCCTCTTGTAGAGCTTGCCTGTCGGATGCCGGGGCAACTCCTCGCGGAAGTCCACGCTGCGCGGGCACTTCACGTCCGCCAGGTGCTCGCGGCAGTAGGCGATGAGCTCGGACGACAGCGCGGCGGCTGCGGCGTCGTCGACCGGCATCTCCACGGGCTGGACCACCGCCTTGACCTCCTCGCCGAAGTCCTCGTTCGGCACGCCGAAGACGGCGACGTCGGCCACCGAGCGGTGCATCGTCAGGAGGTTCTCGGCTTCCTGCGGGTACACGTTCACGCCGCCGGTGATGATCATGTACGCCTTGCGGTCGGTCAGGTACAGGTACCCGTCCGAGTCGAGGTACCCGACGTCACCCAGCGTGGACCAGTTCTCCTTCAGGTAGGACTCGGCCGTCTTCTCCGGGTCGTTGTGGTACGAGAAGTCGGCGTCGCCCTCGAAGTAGACGGTTCCGGTCTCACCGACGGGGACCTCTTCACCGTTCTCGTCGACGATGTGCAGCACGCCGGTGAACGCCTTGCCGACGGTTCCGGGGTGAGCGAGCCAGTCCTCGGAGTTCGTGTAGACGAAGCCGTTGCCCTCCGTGCCGGCGTAGTACTCGTGCAGCACCGGACCCCACCACTCGATCATCTGGCGCTTCACCGCGACCGGGCACGGTGCCGCGGCGTGGACCGCCACCCCGATCGACGACACGTCGTAGCGGGACCGCACCTCCTCGGGGAGCTTGAGCATGCGCACGAACATCGTGGGCACGAACTGGCCGAACGTGACCCTCTCGCGTTCGATGAGGGAGAGCGCCTCCTCCGGATCGAAGTGCTCCATGACGACGACGGTGCCGCCGGCGCGCTGGACCTGGAGGCAGAACCGCAGCGGGGCGGCGTGGTACAGCGGCGCGGGGGAGAGGTAGACGGTGTCGGGGTTGGCGCCGAACAGACCGGCCACCAGCAGGAACAGGGCGTCCGGGGTGCCGAGGGGCACGCCGCGCACGGGGACCTTCACTCCCTTGGGTCGACCGGTCGTGCCGGACGAGTACAGCATGTCCATGCCCTCGGTCGCGTCGGCGAGGTCGTCCGACGGCTGCGCGTCGAGAGCGTCGAGGAGCGGCGAGTAGCCGTCGACGGTCCCGTCGAGCATGAAGCGGTGCTCCACGTTCGGCGTGTCCGCCGCGATGTCTCCGGCCACATCGGACTTGTAGGCGGACGTGATGAACGCCCGAGCCCCGCAGTCTCCGACGATGTAGGAGATCTCCTCCGCTGTGAGCCGCGACGAGATGGCCGTGTAGTAGAGGCCCGCGTAGTGGGCGCCCCAGGCGATCGACAGGAACCACGGGTGGTTCTCCAGGCAGAAGGCGACGTGATCGCCAGGCTCCAGACCCAGGCTCCGGAAGAGGTGTGCGATCCGGTTCGCCCTCCCGTGCAGCTCCGCGTAGGTGACCTCCTCGCCCGACGCCGCCATTCGGTAGGCGATGGCGTTCGGCCGCGCAGCGGCATGGGTCCCCGGATAGTAGAGATCGTCGCTCATGGGGCGGCACCGTAATCGTCGCGATGAACCGTGAACCGCGAGTCGCGTTCGGGCCGGGCCCGCTCAGTCCGGCCCGCTCCGTCCGG
>CAZNQK010000046.1:20566-22812 GCA_964575165.1 uncultured Aquihabitans sp.
GTCCGGCCCGCTCCGTCCGGAGCAGCCAGCACAGTCGCAGCCAGCACAGTCGCAGCTACGTTGGGCACGTGCCCGTGGTGCAGGAGTTCGCGACCCTCGTCGCATCGGGCGCCGAACCCCTCGACAGGGCGCTGGCGCTGATCGCTGCGACCGGTCGACCCGAGGTGGATCCCGACGCACTCGTCGCATCGCTCGACGAGCTGGCGGTCGAGGTCCCCGCCGATGACGCGGCCACCCTCTGCCGTGGCCTGTTCACGGGACTCGGGTTCAGCGGCAACTCCGCCGACTACTACGACCCCGACAACAGCCTCCTCGACCGCGTCCTCGATCGGCGGACCGGGATCCCGATCACGCTCGCCGTCCTGGCGATGGAGGTGGGCCGGCGCCGTGACGTGTCCCTGGTGGGCATCGGCATGCCCGGCCACTTCCTCCTGCGCGACGTCCGGGACCACGACGCGTTCTACGACGCCTTCGACAGCGGCCGAACGCTCGACCGCGACGGGTGCCGCCGTGTCTTCTCGAACCTCCACGGACCGACAGCGCAGTTCAGCGACACGTTCCTCGACCCGGTCTCGCCGGTCGAGATCGTCCTGCGCGTCCTGAACAACCTCCGAGCGGCTCACCTCCGGCGCGGGGACCGCGCGGGTTTCGCTTCGGTCCTTCGCCTCCAGGCCGCTTTGCCATGGGCCGGGGTGTCGGAGCGTCGCCAGCTGGCGGGGGTGCTGGCGGAGCAGGGCCACTTCATCGAGGCGGCGACCCTGTACGAGCAGCTCTCCACGGATGACGTGGGCCGGTCCGACCAGCACCGCCGCGCCGTCGAGCGGCTCCGCGCGAACCTGAACTGAGACCGACGTCCACGGAGCGGTCGCCGTCGGCCGCACCTGCCGAGGTGGAGGAGGTCGGAGCACGGGACTAACTTGACCGACCGGTCAAGCAACACGTCGTCGGCGTCCGAAACGCCGACCAAGGGGGTCATCGTCAATGTCGCTCACCGATTCCGCCGTCGACGCCGACGAGGCGCGGGTCGTCGCCGCCGTCGAGCAGCTGCTCGCCGACCACCCACCGTCCGACACCCCTGAGCAGGAGTTCCTCGAAGCACAGTTCGACGCCGGGCTCGCCTGGGTGCACTTCCCCGAGGGTCACGGCGGGATGGGCGTCAGCCCCAAGCTCCAGAGGACGGTGATCCAGGCGATCAGCGCGGCGAAGGGACCGATGGGCGGGGCCAAGAACCCGATCGGCTATGGCATGTGCGGCCCGGCGGTGCTGACCCACGGGACCGACGAGCAGAAGGAGCTGCTGCGGCCCCTCTTCTCGAACGAGCACATCTGGTGCCAGATGTTCTCCGAGCCCGGCGCCGGGTCCGATGTCGCCTCGCTCGCCATGAAGGCCGAGCGCGACGGCGACGAGTGGATCGTCAACGGACAGAAGGTCTGGACGACCCTCGCCCACATCGCCCGATACGGCCTGGTCATCTGCCGCACGGACCCCGAGCAGCCCAAGCACCGTGGCATCACGGCGTTCATCGTCGACATGGAGCTCCCGGGCGTCGAGGTCCGTCCGCTGCGCCAGATGACCGGCGAGGCCGAGTTCAACGAGGTGTACCTGACCGACGTCCGCATCCCCGACTCGATGCGGGTCGACGAGGTCGGCAGGGGTTGGGGCGTGTCGATCACCACGCTCATGAACGAGCGGGTGTCGATCGGCGGCGGGACCCCGCCGCGGGGGTCGGGGCCGATCGGCCAGCTCGTCGACACGTGGAAGCAGTCTGGCTCGACCGACCCGGTCCAGCGCGACGCTGTGACCCAGCTCTGGATCCAGGCCGAGGTCAACCGGCTCACCAACCTGCGCGCCGCCGCCAACCGCAAGGCTGGGACTCCCGGACCCGAGGGGTCGGTCGCCAAGCTGGCCATGGCAGAGCTCAACAAGAAGATCTTCTCGTTGGCGATCGACATCATGGGTGCCGAGGGGATGCTGTACAGCAGCTACGACTTCGTGCGCCCCCGCCACGCCCTGTTCACCGAGGACATGCACAAGAACTTCCTGAGGGCCCGCGCCAACTCGATCGAGGGCGGCACGTCCGAGGTCCTCAGGAACATCCTCGGCGAGCGCGTGCTCGGCCTCCCGGGCGACGTGCGCGTCGACAAGGAGCTCCCCTGGAGCCAGGTCCCGAGGTCCTGAAGGCGAACCACCTCGTTCACCAACCCACCGCGTTCTCATCCCGTTTCGCGCTGTGGGGCCGCGCGGCA
>CAZNQK010000047.1:0-20750 GCA_964575165.1 uncultured Aquihabitans sp.
GCCATCCTGCCGACGGTCGTCATCGGCTACCTGCTCGGCCCGAACGCCGGCGGCGCCGCCTACGCCATGAGCGGCTCGTCGCTGCTCATCGCGGTCGGCGTCGCGCTCGAGACCATGAAGCAGGTCGACAGCCAGCTGATGATGCGCAACTACGAAGGCTTCCTGTCGGCCAAGAGCTGACCGACCGACATGGACCCGCTCCGTCTCATCGTGTTCGGCCGTCAGGGCGCCGGCAAGGGCACGCAGGCCGTCCGCCTCGCGGACCACTACGGCATCCCGCACATCTCCACCGGCGACATGCTGCGCGCCGCCGCAGCGTCCGGCTCCGAGTTCGGCCTCAGGGTCAAGGAGATCATGGACTCCGGTTCGCTCGTCTCCGACGACGTCATGGAGGGCGTCGTCGCCGAGCGCCTCGCCCAGCCCGACGCCGCAGCCGGGTTCCTCCTCGACGGCTACCCCCGGACCCCCGGCCAGGCCGAGTACCTCGAGGGGCTCCTCGCCCCCGACGGCGTCGGCCTCGCCATCAACCTCGAGGTTCCCGAGGACCTCGTCGTCGAGCGCATCACCGGGCGCCGGGTCTGCTCGGCATGCGGAGCCACCTACGCGGTCGGCCGTGACCCCTCCGCGGCATCCGGTGAGTGCGCCCGCTGCGGCGGCGACGTGGTGCAGCGACCCGACGACACCGAGGACGCGGTCCGCAAGCGCCTTGCGCTCTACGCCACCTCGACCGAGCCGCTCCTCGCCTGGTTCCGTGACAGGGGTTTGCTCGTCGACGTCGACGGCGTCGGTGACCCCGACGGGATCGCCGCCGCGCTCATCGCCACGATCGACGAGCGCGTCGGTCGCAGCTGACCGGGGGATGAGCAGGCCCCTGCAACTCGGTCACGCCCTCTATCAGGGCGGCCTTTGATCGCGGCGGACCGTTGTCATATATTTGTCGGTCGGCCCGCCGGGACCAATCCCTGGTACGCGCCGAGATACCCACCCCCCTGGGGATCCATCAGGAGGATCTGTTCTGCCCAAGCCCAAGGAAGACGCCATCGTCCTCGAAGGGACGGTCATCGAGCCGCTCCCCAACGCCATGTTCCGGGTCGAGCTCGAGAACGGGCACAAGGTGCTGGCGCACATCTCCGGGAAGATGCGGATGCACTACATCCGGATCCTGCCGGGGGACAAGGTGCAGGTGGAGCTCACCCCCTACGACCTCACCAGGGGTCGCATCACGTACCGCTACAAGTGAATCGACAACCGGTGGCGAGCCACCGAGATGAACCCCCGGTGGCGGAGCCACCGAATGAAAGAGTGATCGGGAACACCTCATGAAGGTCAAGCCCAGCGTCAAGCCGATCTGCGAGAAGTGCCGTGTCATCCGTCGCAACGGACGGGTGATGGTCATCTGCGACAACCCGCGCCACAAGCAGCGCCAGGGCTGAGCAGCTCGCACCGAGAAGGAGCAGACAGACACCAATGGCACGCATCGCCGGCGTCGACATCCCGCGGGAGAAGCGGCTCGTCATCGCCCTCACCTACATCTACGGCATCGGCCGCACCGCGTCGGAGCAGATCTGCGCCGCCGCCCAGATCGACGAGTCGACCCGGGTCCGTGACCTGACCGACGCCGAGGTGACCCAGCTCCGCTCGGTGATCGAAGAGGGCTACAAGGTCGAGGGCGACCTCCGCCGCGAGGTCAACCAGAACATCAAGCGCAAGATGGAGATCGGCTGCTACCAGGGCCTTCGTCACCGTCGTGGCCTGCCAGTCCGGGGCCAGCGCACCCACACCAACGCCAGGACCCGCAAGGGCCCCAAGAAGACCGTCGCCGGCAAGAAGAAGGTTCGCAAGTAATGGCAAAGCCGCCCGCCGGGGGCCGTCGTCCCCGCAAGAAGGAACGCAAGCACGTCACGCACGGCGTCGCGCACATCAAGAGCTCCTTCAACAACACGATCATCTCGATCACCGACCTCGAGGGCAACGTGCTCGCGTGGGCCTCGGCCGGCAACGCAGGGTTCAAGGGCTCCCGCAAGTCGACGCCGTTCGCCGCCCAGCTCGCCGCCGAGCAGGCCGCTCGTCGTGCCATGGAACACGGCGTGCGCAAAGTCGACATCGTGGTCAAGGGTCCGGGCTCGGGCCGTGAGACAGCGATCCGCTCGATCCAGAACGTCGGCATCGAGGTGACCGGCATCAAGGACGTCACCCCGGTGCCGCACAACGGCTGCCGTCCCCCCAAGCGTCGGAGGCTCTGAGCTCATGTCCCGCTACACCGGACCCCGGGCCCGCGTCTCGCGTCGCCTCGGAACCAACATCTGGGGCACCAACGGCGAGAACATCGCCATGGAGAAGCGGCCCTACCCGCCCGGCGAGCACGGCCGCACCCGCCGCCGCGGCAACGTCAGCGAGTACCTGCTCCAGCTCCAGGAGAAGCAGAAGGCCCGCTTCACCTACGGCATGACCGAGAAGCAGTTCCGCAACCTGTACGCCGAGGCGAACCGTCGTCAGGGCGTGACCGGTGAGAACCTGCTGCGCTACTGCGAGCAGCGACTCGACAACGTCGTGTACCGCGCCGGCTGGGCCGCCACCCGCCCGCAGGCACGCCAGTTCGTCAGCCACGGCCACATCGAGGTCAACGGTCGCCGGGTCAACGTCCCGAGCTACCGGGTCCGCAAGGGCGACGTCATCCGCATCCGTGCGAAGTCACGCCAGATGATCGTGCTCCAGTGGAACATGGACACCCTCGGTCGACCCGCCGCTGCGTGGCTCGACACCGCCGACGGCGGCCAGGAGGTCACCGTCCGGGAGCTGCCGCTCCGCGAGCACATCGACGTCCCCGTCCGCGAGCAGCTCATCGTCGAGCTCTACTCGAAGTAGCCAGCGCCCCGTCGGGCCATGCGCCCGGAGGGATTCCAGAAGTCCAGCCCGCCAGTCAGTCAAGCCCAGAGGTACGCATCAGATGCTCGTCATCCAACGCCCCACCGTGGAGGCCATCGACGAAGAGGAGGCCAACCGCCAGCGGTTCGCCATCAGCCCGTTGGAGCCCGGCTTCGGTCACACACTCGGCAACTCGCTGCGCCGCACCCTCCTGTCGTCGATCCCCGGCGCAGCGATCACCGACGTGCGCTTCGACGACGCCCTGCACGAGTTCGACACCATCTCCGGTGTCACCGAGGACGTGACAGACCTCATCCTGAACCTCAAGGACGTGGTGCTGACCTCTGCGTCCGACGAGCCGATCACCCTGCGACTCGACGTCCGGGGTCCGGCCGAGGTGACCGCCGGCGACATCCAGGCGACCTCCGACGTCGAGATCCTCAACCCGGACCTCCACGTCGCGACCCTGAACGGCAAGGCCCGCCTGGCCGTCGACATCACCGTCGACCGGGGGACCGGCTACCTGTCGGCCCTTGGCCGGACCTCGTCGACGATCGGCGTCATCCCGATCGACGCCATCTTCTCGCCCGTGCGCCGGGTCACGTTCTCGGTCGAGCCGACCCGCGTCGAGCAGTCGACGAACTACGACCGGCTGGTGCTGGACATCGAGACCGACTCGTCGGTGACGCCTCGTGAGGCGCTCGCCTCCGCCGGGGCCACCCTCAAGGCGCTGGTCGAGCTGGTCGAGCAGATGTCCGACGAGCCCGAGGGCCTGGCCCTCACCGAGGCGGCCACCACCGTGTCGACCTCGCCCGACCTGGAGCTCGCGATCGAAGAGCTCGACCTGACGGAGCGTCCGCGCAACTGCCTCAAGCGGGCCCAGGTCAACACCGTGGGCGAGCTGCTTCAGAAGTCCGAGGACGACCTGCTGGCGATCACCAACTTCGGCCAGAAGTCGCTGGACGAGGTCATCGAGAAGCTCGACGAGCGGGGCCTGTCGCTCCGCGGTCGGGACTGAGACCGGAGAGCAACCTGACATGCCTGCCACTCCCAAGAAGGGCCGTGCATTCGGCGGTAGCGCCAAGCACCAGCGCCAGATCATGGCGAACCTCGTCGCGTCGCTCGTCGCGTCGCCCACCGGGATCGTGACCACCGAGGCCAAGGCCAAGGCCGTCCGCCCGATCGCCGAGAAGCTCATCACCAAGGCCCGCAAGGGCGGTCTGCACAACCACCGCCAGATCCTCGCCTACATCGGCGACCAGGAGATCGCAGCGATCCTCATGGACGAGATCGGCCCCCGCTACGCCACCCGTCCGGGCGGCTACACGCGGATCCTCAAGCTCGGCAACCGCCAGGGCGACAACGCCCCGATGGCCAAGCTCGAGCTCGTCTGACCGCCCCCCTCGGTTTCTGACGACAAGTCACGGCACCTGTGACGCCCAAACGTCACGAGAACGCGGGGTGTGTGGCGCCCGGATGTCACGAGAACGCGGGGTGTGTGGCGTCCAGAAGGCGTGAGTCGACGTCGTGACCAGGGTCCGGCTCGACGTCGCGTACGACGGGTCCGGGTTCCACGGCTTCGCCGAGAACCGTGACGTCCGGACCGTGGCCGGCGAGCTGCGCGGGGCACTGGAGCGGGTCCTCGGCGTCACCGTCGAGCTGGCCTGCGCCGGCCGCACCGACGCCGGCGTCCACGCCAGGGGACAGGTCGTCACGTTCGACGTCGCCGACGAGGCGATCGAGGACCTCAGTCGTCGCGACCGGCGGGGCCGCCCCGGGACCGTGCGCCTCCGCGACGCCGTCAACGGGCTCGTCGGCCCGGCGGTGGTCGTGGCGGCAGCGACGGTCGTCGACGGCACCTTCGACGCCCGCTTCTCGGCCACCGGACGCACCTACCGGTACACGGTGCTCTCGTCGGCGGTTCCCGACCCCTTCCTGGCCGGTCGGGTGTGGTGGGTCGACCAACCCCTCGACGTCGATACGATGAACCGGGCGGCTGCGCACCTGGTGGGGGAGCACGACTTCTCGTCGTTCTGCCGTCGACCGAAGCCAGCGTCCGAAGACACCCCCGCCGTCTCGCTCGTCCGACGGGTCACCGACGCCGTCTGGACGACGGTGGACGAGGGCACGGACCCGCTGGGTGCCGGGGGTGCCGCCGGGACCGGTGAACCCGACCGGCGGGTCCTGCGCTTCACCATCTCGGCCACGGCGTTCTGCCACCAGATGGTGCGCAGCATCACCGGACTGCTCGTCGACGTCGGCCGGGGACGACGCCTCCATGACGACGTCGCCGAGGTGCTCGCCGCACGGGACCGCTCGGCGGCCGGCCAAATCGCACCCCCGCACGGCCTGACGCTCTGGTCGGTCGACTACTGAACGCGCTCGCTCCCCCTCGCGCTCGTCCCCCCTTCCGCCGCTGGGGAGGGGAGGCCGGGACCACGCCGCTTGCAACCCATCGGACGCACCCCTACGCTTGCCGACCGGCCCAGCAGTCCGGCGCGTCCGACCCCCGATCGTCACCGTCGGCCCGGACCGCCAGCAGGCCCAGCCGTCCGGACGTCGACGGTCGACCCGGTCGACAAGGACGGCTCCATGCAATCCGGAGAACCGAGAGAGTGAGCGCAGTGCGCACCTATTCGCCACGAGCAGACGAGATCGAGCGCGGCTGGTACGTCGTCGACGCCGAGGGCCTGACCCTCGGCCGCATGTCCACAGAGGTGGCCCGGATCCTGCGCGGCAAGCACAAGGCGATGTACACCCCGCACCTCGACACCGGCGACCACGTGATCATCGTGAACGCCGACAAGGTCGTGCTGACGAGCAACAAGGCCGAGGCCAAGCAGGTCTACCGCCACACCGGCTACCCGGGCGGCATCCGCTCGACCACCTACGCCACGCTGCTCGACGAGAAGCCCGCCGAGGCCGTGCGCCGGACGGTGCGGGGCATGCTCCCCAAGAACCGCCTCGGCCGCCAGATGCTGAAGAAGCTGAAGGTCTACGCCGGGCCGACCCACCCGCACGCCGCCCAGCAGCCCCAGCCACTGAACCTCGACGACGCCCGGGCGCGTTCCTGACGCCGGCGATCGCAACGGAGACGAGTCACATGAGCACCCCTCTCACCCAGACCACAGGTCGTCGCAAGCGGGCCGTCGCCCGGGTCCGGCTGCGGCCCGGCACCGGCGTCATCACGGTCAACAAGCGCCCGCTCGAGGACTACTTCCCGAACCCGACGCACCGGATGATCCTCACCGAGCCGCTGCGGGTCACCGAGACGAGCGAGTCCTACGACGTGGATGCCACGCTCCACGGCGGCGGCGTGACCGGCCAGGCCGGAGCGATCCGCCTCGGCATCGCCCGGTCGCTCATCGAGATCGATCCCGAGCTGCGTCCCGCTCTCAAGAAGGCCGGCTTCCTCTCCCGCGACGCACGCGAGAAGGAGTCCAAGAAGTACGGCCTCAAGAAGGCGCGCAAGGCGCCTCAGTACTCCAAGCGCTGATCCCTCCCCGATGACGGTCCGTTTCGGTACGGACGGGGTGCGGGCACTCGCGAACCGCGACCTCACCCCGGAGATCGCCCTCGCCGTCGGACGTGCGGCTGTCCGTGCCTTCGGGGCGGAACGCGTCCTGATCGGTCGCGACACCCGCCTATCCGGACCGATGCTCGAAGCGGCGGTCGCCGCCGGTGTCTGCGCCGAGGGCGCCGACGCCGTCCTGGCAGGTGTCGTCCCGACTCCGGCGGTGGCGTTCGCGTGCGAGCGCGACGGGGTCGTCGGGGTGGTCATCTCGGCCTCGCACAACGCGTATGCCGACAACGGCCTCAAGCTGTTCGCCCCCGGCGGCGGCAAGCTCGGCGACGACCAGCAGTCCGCGGTCGAAGCGGTGATCGCCGAGGCGCTCGACGCCGACGGCGCGGCGACCGGTGCCGCCGTCGCCGACGCACCTGTCGGTGCCGACGTCGGCTCGATCCTGGTGGACCACGCCCTCGCGGAGGACTACGCCGCGTCCGTCGGAGGTGTGACCGAGGGTCGTCGTCTCGACGGGCTGCGGGTCGTGCTCGACGGCGCGCACGGCGCCGTCGCCGCGATCGCTCCCGAGGTCTTCGCCGACCTCGGCGCCGAGGTGAGCGTGATCGCGGTCGAGCCTGACGGAGTCAACATCAACGACGGGTGCGGCTCCACCCACCCCGAGGCTCTCCAGCGTGCGGTCCTCGACGCGGGAGCCGATCTCGGCCTCGCGTTCGACGGCGACGCGGACCGGCTGCTCGCCGTCGACGAGCGCGGCATGCTGGTCGACGGCGACCAGATCCTGGCCCTGTGCGCCACCGACCTGCGCGACCGCGGCCGGCTCGCCGGCGACACCGTCGTCGTGACCGTGATGTCGAACCTGGGGTTCCGCCAGGCGATGGCACGTGAGGGCATCGGCGTCGTCGAGACGCCCGTCGGTGACCGCCACGTGCTCGCGGCCATGGCCGAGGGCGGCTTCTCGCTCGGAGGTGAGCAGTCCGGCCACCTGGTCTTCGGCGACCTCGGCACCACCGGCGACGGCCTGCTCAGCGCCGTGGTCCTCGCCGACCTCGTGGTCCGTTCCGGGTCGCAGCTGGGTGCTCTCGTCGACGCAGCCATGACCAAGTTGCCGCAGGTGCTGCGCAACGTCCGCGTCGACCGCCCGATGCCCGACGTGGCGGAACGACTGGCGGCCGAGATTGCGGACGTCGCCGGCGAACTGGGTGACACGGGACGGGTGCTGCTGCGGCCGTCGGGGACCGAACCGGTGGTGCGGGTGATGGCCGAGGCTCCGACCGAGGTCGAGGCCGCTGCGGTGGTGGATCGGCTGGTCGCAGCCGTCGAGGCCCTCGGCTGACGACCTGCCCATGGTGCCGGTCGCCGCGGACCCGTAGAATCGCATGACCCCAATTCGCACGCGGCCGCGCCCTCCCGCCGGTCCGCACGGAGGTGCACCAGCAAGTGTGCGGCATCATCGCAGTCGTCCGGCGTCCGTCGGACCGGACCCCACCGTCGCCGACGTTGCTGGTATCGGCGCTCGAGTCGGTGGCCCCCCTCCTGCGTCCCGGCTCAGATGACCGCTCCGAACGCCTGATCGCGGCGGCCGATGCCCTCGCCTCGGTCGATGCCGACCTCCGTGGAGTGCCCGGGCTGCTCGCGCTGCACCACGATCGCGTGGCCGCCGAGCGGATCGCAGTCGTGGCGGCAGAGCTCACCGGTCTGCTCGGAGCGCTCGAGGGCGAGCTCGACGACCCGCACACGGCGCCGCCAGCGGATCAGCTCGAGGCTCTGAACGCCGCACTGCTGCGCTGCAAGGACGCCCTCTGGGGGATCCGCAACGACCGGCTCCGGGCGGCGTCCGGCGTCGACGCCCTGCTCGACCCGGCCACCTCTGCGTCGATCGGGCCGTCCGGGCTGGCCGTGGCGCTGAGCCTGCACCAGGCGCTGTCCGCTCTCGACCGCCTCGAAGTCCGGGGACGCGACTCGGCCGGGCTCGAGGTGCAGCTGAGCGGTCACGGGTTCGACGCCACCGACCCGGCGGTGCGCGCCCTCCTCGACGAGCGATCCGCTCCGTCGTTCACCGACGGCGCGGCGCGCCTGCTCGACGGCGTGCTGGTGGTCGTGCACAAGACGGCGGCTGAGATCGGCGAGCTCGGCGACAACACCGCCGCCCTGCGCGAAGCGATCCGTGGTGACGAGCTGCTGCAACGTGCGCTGCTCTCGAGCGAGGTCGACGGACTGGTCCTGGGCCACACCCGTTGGGCGTCGATCGGGATCATCTCCGAGCCGAACGCCCATCCGCAGAGCTCCGACGAGACCGGCCGCGCGTGCGACCGGTTCGTCACAGCGGTCCTCAACGGCGACGTCGACAACCACGCGGACCTCGTCGCGAGCGACGGGCTGGCGATCGCCGCGGAGATCACGACCGACGCGAAGGTCATCCCGACCCTCGTCGCCCGCAACCTCGGGTCGGGGATGGAACCGCACGACGCGTTCCGTGAGGCGGTGGTCCGCCTGGAGGGATCGGTCGCGATCGGTGCGGCCGTGACCACCTCTCCCGACCGCCTGCTCCTCGCCTTGCGCGGCAGCGGCCAGGCGCTCTACGTCGGACTGGCCGACGACGCGTTCATCGTGGCATCCGAGCCCTACGGCGTCGTCGAGGAGACCCACACGTACCTGAGGCTCGACGGCGAGACGCCGGCCGATCCCGACAACCCCGTCGCCAGCCGGGGTCAGATCGTCGAGCTCAGGGCCGACGCGGCCGGCTCGATCGACGGCCTCGGACGCTGGTCCTACGACGGCACCGAGCTCCCGGTCCGCGACGGCGATCTGACCCACGCGCAGATCACGACCCGCGACATCGACCGCGGCGAGTACCCGCACTTCCTCCTCAAGGAGATCACCGACGCCCCGGGGTCGTTCCGCAAGACCCTCCGGGGGAAGCTGGTCGAGGTCGACGGCGCCTACCGGGTGGAGCTGACCGAGGAGTCGCTGCCGGCACCGGTGCGCGATGCGCTCGGCTCCGGGCGGATCGGCCGCGTGCTCGTGATCGGCCAGGGCACCGCCGCCGTGGCCGGGGAGAGCCTCGCCGAGCACCTCCGCGAGCTGCTCGCTGAGACCGACGTGACCGTAGAGGCGCTGCCGGCCACCGAGCTGTCGGGGTTCCGCATGCGCGCCGACATGTCCGACACCCTCGCCGTCGCGATCAGCCAGTCCGGCACCACCACCGACACCAACCGGACCGTCGACCTCGTGCGTGGCCGCGGCGCGTCGGTCGTGTCGATCGTCAACCGGCGCAACTCCGACCTCACCGACAAGTCCGACGGCGTCCTCTACACCTCCGACGGGCGCGACGTGGAGATGAGCGTGGCGTCCACCAAGGCGTTCTACGCGCAGGTCGCGGCCGGGCTGCTGCTCGGCTACGCGATCGCGGAGCACGTCCCCGGGTCCCGTCGCGCAGAGCACCCCGACGAGCAGGACCTGCTCGCCGCTCTCGCGGAGCTCCCCGCTGCGCTGGAGCGCACGCTCGCCACCCGACCCGAGATCGCCGACGCCGCGCGGACCTTCGCTCCCTCTCGTCGGTACTGGGCGATCACCGGCAACGGCCCCAACCGGATCGCGGCCCGGGAGCTGCGGATCAAGCTCTCGGAGCTCTGCTACAAGTCGATCGCCTGCGACGCCACCGAGGACAAGAAGCACATCGACCTGTCCTCCGAGCCGATGATCCTCGTGTGCGCTGCGGGCCTCGTCGGCTCGACAGCCGATGACGTCGGCAAGGAGGTGGCGATCTTCCGGGCCCACAAGGCGGCCCCGATCGTCGTCGCCACCGAGGGGGCGAGCGGATTCGGTGCGGCGCTGGCCGTGCTCAGCGTCCCCGAGACCCACCCCCGGCTCGGGTTCGTGCTGGCAACGATGGTCGGGCACCTGTTCGGCTACGAGGCGGCCCTGTCGATCGACGCCCAGGCACGCCCGCTCCGGGAGATCCGCGCGGCGATCGACGAGACGGTGACGTCGCTCGGCGACGACCTCGCACGGGTGCGCGACGGCCACCGGCTCCTGTCGTCGATGCGCTCGCAGATGGCCGGCCCCGCCGCCGCCTTCCTCGGAGGCCTGCGCTCCGGCGCCTACGACGGGCACCTCGAAGCCGCCACCGCGGTCGACCTCGCCGGCCGGCTCCGCTACGCCGTCGGCGTCGCGCCGCTCGACGCCTACCAGATCGAGTTCGGAAGGGTCGGCACTCCCGGCGTCGTGCTCGAGGACCTGGTCGCAGCGCTGACCGCGGCGATCGAGGAGCTCACCCGACCGGTCGACGCGATCAAGCACCAGGCCAAGACGGTGACGGTCGGCATCAGCCGCTCCGACGAGTCGCTGCTCCAGGTGCCGCTCGTCGACGCGCTGCTCGAGGCAGGCTCGCCCCGGGACCGGCTCGCGTACTCGACGCTCCGCTCGCTCGGCGAGCTCGACCCGGCCGTCGTCGAGGTGGTGGGGTCGACCCGCTACGCGGTCGAGAACGGCGAGGACCAGGAGCAGCTCCGACTCGTGGTCATCGACCGCCGTGGCCTGTCGGCCGGTCTGTCGTCCCGGGTCGACCGGGACCCGAGGCTCCGGGGGACCAAGGCGCTCGTCGCCCGTGAGCAGGAGCTGATGGTCGCCCGCGGGAGGGCGGACGGACGGCTCGTGATCATCGTTCCCGAGTCGAAGGACGGTGTGACGACCGGGCTCCAGCTCCTGCACGTGGTCCTGCCCGACACGCTCCCCGCCGCGACGGCCCGCGCCGTGATGCAGGGCTACCGCCGTCGGTACCAGGCGCTGCGCGATGCGGTGACCGAGACCGAGGACGTGTTCCGTGACGACCTGCTCGCGCAGCAGTCGGTCGCCGACCTCCTGACCGTGCCGATCCTCGACCTCGCGGACCGCTGGCGGTCGTGACGCAGCCGGACGCTGGTTCCGTCGTAGGCGTCGGCACCGACCTCGTCGAGGTGTCGCGCCTCCGGGATGCTCTCGAACGCACCCCTGCGTTGGCCCACCGGCTGTTCACGCCGGCCGAGCAGTCACGCTGCAATCGGAACCGCGACCCGCTCCCGCACCTCGCGGCACGCTTCGCAGCGAAGGAAGCTGTGATGAAGTCGCTCGGCAAGGGGATGTCGGCGATGTCCTTCACCGACATCGAGGTGGTGGCGGACCCAGCCGGTGCACCGGTCATCCGCCTGTCCGGTCGGGCCCGGCAGGTCGCCGACGCCGCCGGCGTGACCGACGTGCGGGTGTCGCTGACGCACACCGGGGACCTGGCCCAGGCGTTCGCCGTCGCTGTGGGCGGAACCTGATCCAACGGGAAGGATCCGGGGCAACGGGTCGAGGGGGCGGGATTCGACGGGGCAGGATGGAGGGGTGATCCCCGTCCTGACCCCCACCGAGATGGCGGCCGTCGACGCAGCGGCACCCGAGCCGGTCGAGGTGCTGATCCGTCGGGCGGCCTCGGCGGTCGCCCGGGCAGCGCTCGACCTGCTCGGCGGGACCTACGGGCGACGGGTCGTGGTGGTCGCCGGTCCTGGCAACAACGGCAACGACGGCCGGGTCGCGGCCGAGCAGCTGCGCCGGCGTGGGGTCCGGGTCGTCGTGCACGACGTCGCCGACGCGCCGTCGGTGCTCGAGCGCTCCGATCTGGTCATCGACGCCGCGTTCGGGACCGGGTTCCGGGGCTCGTACGACTTCCCCGACCCGAACGGCGCTCCGGTGCTGGCCGTCGACATCCCGTCGGGGATCTCGGGTCTGAGCGGCGTCGGCTCCGGGCGGCCGGCCAGGGCGGTGGCGACGGTGACCTTCGCTGCGCTCAAGCCCGGCCTCCTGCTCGGGGAGGGGCCCGGACACACCGGGCGGGTGACGGTCGCCGACATCGGACTCGACGTGAGCGGTGCCCGTGCCGGTCTGGTGACCGACTCCGACGTCGCCGGATGGGTGCCGCTGCGGCGTACGGACGACCACAAGTGGCGTCACGCCGTGTGGGTCGTCGCGGGGTCGCCCGGCATGGACGGAGCGGCGCAGCTCGCCTCGACTGCCGCGCTGCGCGCCGGCGCCGGCTACGTGCGCCTGACGGTGCCGGGCGGACGCCGGTCCGGTCGTCACTCGCCGATCGAGGCCGTGGCGGTCGATCTGCCGAGCGACGCGTGGGCCGACGCTCTGAGCTCCGGCGCGGGCGCGTCGCGGTTCGGCTGCGTGGCCGTCGGGCCGGGTCTGGGACGGACCGACGAGGTGCGCGACCAGGTCCGGTCGGCGCTCGCCGGCGTCGGGATCCCGGTCGTGCTCGACGGCGACGGCCTCTGGGCGATCTCCGACGGGCCTGTCGCCGCTCTGGTGCAACGTCGGGCGGCGACGGTGCTGACACCGCACGACGGCGAGCTCGAGATGCTGACCGGCGCCCCGCCCGGCGCTGACCGGATCGACGCCGCCCGCTCCCTGGCGTCGGACACCGGTGCCGTCGTCCTGCTGAAGGGTCCGACCACCGTCGTCTCCGAGCCCGACGGTCAGGTCGCGCTGGTCAGCTCGGGCGACGAGCGCCTGGCCACCGCAGGTACCGGAGACGTGCTGACGGGGACGATCGCGGCCCTCGTGGCGGCGGGTGCCGAGCCGTTCCACGCGGCGGCCGCCGGCGCTCACCTCCACGGTCTTGCAGCAATGCTCTGCCCCGAGCGCGGCACGGTGGCGAGCGACGTGGCAGCTGCCCTCCCAGCAGCGTGGGCGGCACTGTCCTGAGGGCGGCACTGTCCTGAGGGCGGCACTGTCCTGAGGGCGGCACTGTCCTGATGGCGGCACTGCGGAGCCGGCATCCGATGGGGCCTGACGATCCGACGCCCTGTCGGCGCCGGTAGCATCGCTCGGCGATGCCCCGACACGCCGCGGCCCACGTGGACCTCGACGCCGTCGCCCACAACGTCACGGCGCTGCGCGACCTGGTGGCCCCGTCGGAGCTGTGCATCGTCGTGAAGGCCGACGGCTACGGCCACGGTGCGGAGGACGTCGCACACGTCGCCATCGCCGCCGGAGCGGACCGCCTCGCCGTGGCGCTCGTCGAGGAGGGCCAGGAGCTTCGCGACGTCGGCGTCACCGCACCCGTGCTCCTGCTGTCGCAGCCACCGGCGGACGCCATGGCCGACGCGTTCGCGGCGGAGCTGACGCCGACGGTTGACACGGCCGAGGGCATCGACGCCGCGGCGAGCGCCGCCGCCGGTGAGGCCTGGGGTGTTCACCTCAAGGTCGACACCGGCATGCACCGCGTCGGATGCGATCCCGCCGACGCCGTGGCCCTCGCCCGTCGACTGCTCGACGCGGGGCTCGTGCTCGAGGGGACCTTCACGCATCTGGCCGTCGCCGACAAGCCGGAGCGGCCCGAGACCGCGCTCCAGCTGGAGCGCTTCGAGGCCGTGCTCGCCGAGATGGTCGCGGCAGGCATCGACCCCGGCATCCGCCACGCCGCCAACTCCGCCGGCGCGCTCGCCCACCCGGACGCCCGCATGGACATGGTGCGTGTCGGCATCGCCACCTACGGCGTCCCGCCCGATCCCGACCTGACCGTCCCGGTGGAGCTGCGGCCGGCCATGGTTGTTTCCGCCGAGGTGTCGCGCGTCGGCCGGGTCGCAGCAGGCGAGGGCGTCAGCTACGGGCTGCGTCACCGCTTCACGGCGTCGGCGGACCTCGCCGTCGTCCCGCTCGGCTACGCCGACGGCGTCCCCCGCCGGCTCGGGGAGCTGGGCGCCGAGGTCCTGATCGGAGGCGTCCGACGACCGATCCGGGGGGTCGTGACGATGGACCAGCTGATGGTCGAGGTGACAGACGGTCCGCCGGTCGCGGTCGGCGACGAGGTGGTGCTGATCGGCCGGCAGGGAGACGAAGAGGTCACCGCGGACGAGTGGGCGGAGAAGCTGGGGACGATCTCGTACGAGATCGTGTGCGGTTTCGGGCCACGGCTCCCGCGTCGGCACCTGCGTCGGGTGACGCACGGGTGACGCCGTGATCTGGGAGCTCGACGGGGTGTCGGTCGGCCACTGGCACGACGCCGGGGCCCGCACCGGGTGCACCGTCGTGCTGTTCGACCCTGCCGTCACGGCGTCGGGTGAGGTGCGGGGGAGCGCTCCGGCGACCCGGGAGCTCGCCCTGCTCGACCCGTCGGCGACGGTCCAGGCGATCGACGCCGTGGTGCTGAGCGGTGGCTCTGCGTTCGGGCTCGACGCCGCCGCCGGCGTGGTCGAGTGGTGCGAGGAGCACGACCGTGGTGTTCCGACGATCGCCGGTCGGGTGCCGATCGTCGTCGCCATGTCGCTGTTCGACCTGGCGGTCGGGGACGCGACGGTCCGCCCGGGCGCCGAGCACGGGCGCGTCGCCGTCGACCGGGCGGCAGCACCCGGCGGTGGATCCAGGGAGCTCGGCCTGATCGGAGCCGGGACGGGGGCCACAGCGTCCAAGTGGCGTGGCATCGAGGACGCGGCGCCGGGCGGTCTGGTCGGAGCGATCCGTCGGGACGGGGATCTGGTCGTTGCGACGCTGGTCGCCGTGAACCCGTGGGGTGACGTCCGCGGAGCCGCCCACGACGGCGAGCCGTGGCCCGAGATCGCCCCGTCCGGCGCGGCCATCGGGTCGGGTCCGGACCCGTCTGACCCGTCCGACCTGTCCGACCCGTCCGACCCGTCCGACACGCTGGGGCCGACGAACACGACGATCGGCGTGGTCGTCACGAACGCCCGGCTGGACAAGCTGGGATGCCTGCACGTCGCACGTGGCGCGCACGACGGGTTGGCCCGGGCGATCACGCCGCCGCACAGCCACGTCGATGGTGACGCCTTCGTCGCCGCCGCGACCGGACAGGTCGACGCTCCCGTCGCCCTGGTGCGGGCGCATGCCGTCGAGGTCGTCGACGAGGCCATCCGCTCGGTGTCGGCCCACGCCGACCTGCACGCGGGGGAGGCCGCTCCTGTTGAGGGTGACCCACCCGAGCGCCGTTAGGCTCGGCACCGTGCCCCCGGTGTCCGACACGTCGACGACTGCTGCTTTCGCGGATCTGCGTGACGCCGCGCTCGGCTGCACCCGTTGCCGCCTCGCCGAGGGACGTACCCAGGTGGTGTTCGGAACAGGGGACCCGACCGCCGACCTCGTGTTCGTGGGCGAGGGCCCGGGCGCACAGGAGGACGAACAGGGTCTGCCGTTCGTCGGCCGGTCCGGGCAGCTCCTCGACCGCCTGGTGCTCGAGGAGATGGGCCTCACCCGCGACGCCTTCTACATCGCCAACGTCGTGAAGTGCCGTCCCCCCGACAACCGCGACCCCCGCCCCGACGAGATCGCCGCGTGCCGTCCGTGGCTCGAGCAGCAGATCGACCTGATCGCACCGAGGGTGATCGTCACGCTCGGCAACTTCTCGTCACGACTTCTGCTCGACACCTCCGACGGCATCACGAAGCTCCGCGGCTCGGCCTACCCGTACCGGGAGAACCCCGACGGCACCGTGGTGCAGCTGGTGCCGACGTTCCATCCTGCTGCGGTGCTGCGAGGCGGCGGCGAGGCGATGGCGAAGATGCGCTCCGACCTGGTGCGCGCCAAGCACCTGATGGGCGATCGCACCGGAGCGCGACGGTGAAGGATCCGAGCGGGCTGCATGCCCGGACCACCTCGGTGGAGCAGACCCGTGAGCTCGCGGCGGCGCTGGCCGAGCTGGCCAGGCCGTCGGACCTGCTGGTGCTCGTCGGCGACCTCGGAGCGGGCAAGACGGCGTTCACCCAGGGCTTCGGCGCCGGCCTCGGCATCGACGAGCAGATCACCAGCCCGACGTTCGCCCTGGTGCGCAGCTACACCGGACGCCTCGACCTGTACCACCTCGACGTGTACCGGCTCGAGCAGGTCGGCGAGGCACTGGACCTCGGTCTGTCGGAGCTCCTCGATGACGGGTCGGTCACGGTGATCGAGTGGGGCGACGCCATCGCACCGGTCCTTCCGCACGACTACCTCGAGGTGCACCTGCGGTTCGTGGGGACCCCCGCTGTCAGCGATGGTGACGCTGATGCCGGCTCGGGTGCCCGTGAGGTCGAGCTGCGTCCGGTCGGCACGCGGTGGTCGGCCCGCATCCGTGCGCTCGGCGCGGTGCTGGCGCCCTGGCACGAGGCCGCCAGCGACAGGAACGACCGCGACGAGAACGCCAGCGACAGGAACGACGGCGACAGGAACGACAGCGACAGGAACGACAGCGACGGGAACGACAGCGACGGGAGCTCGGCGTGCTGATCCTCGGCATCGAGACAGCGACGGTCCAGGCGGGGTGCGCGATCGGCGGCCACGAAGGGGTGCTCGCGTCCGCCCAGTCGTCCAAGGGCCGGCGTCACGCCGAGAACCTGACGCCGGCGATCGAGTTCATCTGCTCCCAGGTCGACATCGAGCTGTCCGACATCGGACTGGTCGCCGTCGACGTCGGCCCCGGTCTGTTCACGGGGCTGCGCGTCGGGGTTGCCACGGCGAAGGCGATCGCGTTCGGGTTGCGGGTGCCGATGATCGGCGTGTCGAGCCTCGACCTGCTCGCCTTCCCCGTCCGGTTCAGCAACCGGCTGATCGTCACGGCGATCGACGCCCGCCGTGGCGAGATGTACTACGCGTTCTACCGCCAGGTGCCTGGCGGGGTGCAGCGTCTCGGCGACCATCAGCTCGGCTCGCCCGACGACCTGGCGTCGCAGCTGCTCGCCAGCCCCGAGGAGGTCCTGCTCGTGGGTGACGGGGCGATCCGCTACCGGGAGGCGTTCGACGGGTTGGCCAAGGTCGAGCTCGTCGATCGTGATCCGTGCCACCCGTCCGCCGAGTCGTTGGTGCAGCTCGCCCACGCACGGGCGTTGCGCGAGGAGTTCGAACGACCCGACGCCATCGAGCCCGTCTACCTGCGTCGACCCGACGCCGAGATCAACTGGTCGGTGCGCGATGGGCGCTGACACCGTCGTGATCGTGCCGATGCGACGCCGTCACCTCCGAGGCGTGGTCGGCATCGAGGAGCGCACCAACCACCGCCCCTGGTCGATGGCCCTTTTCCAGGGGGAGCTGCGGCAGCCGACGTCGCGCCGCTACGTCGTCGCGCTGGACGGCCACCGGGTCGTCGGGTTCGCTGGCCTCATGCTGACCGGGTTCGAGGGTCACATCACCAACGTCGCGGTCGACCCCGACCACCGTCGCCGTCACATCGCGACCCGCATGATGGTCGTCCTGTTCCGCGAGGCCATGCGCCTCGGGGTCGAGGACCTGACCCTCGAGGTGCGGGTGACGAACCGCGCAGCGCAGGACATGTACCGGCGGTTCGGGTTCGCTCCGGGGGGAGTGCGGCCCAACTACTACGACGACATCAAGGAGGACGCTCTCATCATGTGGGCCCACGGCATCGGGACCGACGACGGCCTCGAGAGGCTCGACGAGCTGACCGGTTCGCTCCCGGTCGATCTCCGTGAGCTGGTGGTGGACCGTGCCGGGTGATCGGGCGGCGGGTGATCGGGCCGCGGGTGATCGGGCGGAGGGTGATCCGGTGACGGGCGCGGCCGACGGCCCGATGGTCGGCGTCGCGACCGCCGAGTCGATCGTGCTCGGCATCGAGACCTCGTGCGACGAGACCGCAGCAGCGTGCGTGCGTGGCGGAGACGACGTCCTGTCGTCGGTGGTCAGCTCGCAGGTCGAGCTGCACGCCCAGTACGGCGGCGTGGTCCCCGAGATCGCGAGCCGTGCCCACAACGAGCTCATCATCCCGGTCGTGGCCCGGGCGATGGTCGAGGCCGGCGTAGACGGCGACCGGATCGATGCCGTCGCCGCCACCACGGGTCCGGGCCTCATCGGAGCGCTGCTGGTCGGCGTGTCCGCGGCCAAGGCGCTGGCGCTCACGTGGGGGGTCCCGTTCATCTCGGTGAACCACCTGGAGGCGCACCTGTACGCGGCGCTCCTCGAGGATCCCGCGATCGAGCTGCCGATGGTCGTGCTGCTGGTCTCGGGCGGCCACACGATGCTGGTCCACATGGAGGACCACGGCCGGTACCGCATCCTCGGTCAGACGCTCGACGACGCGGCCGGCGAGGCGTTCGACAAGGTGGCCCGGTTCCTCGGGCTGGGCTACCCGGGCGGTCCCGCGATCGACCAGGAGGCGATGTCGGGCGACCCCGAGGCGATCCGCTTCCCGCGCTCGATGCTCGACGACGGCCTGGACTTCTCGTTCAGCGGTCTCAAGACGGCCGTCGTCAACCACGTGCGGGCCAACCCCGACGTGTCGACGCCCGATGTGGCAGCGAGCTTCCAGGCCGCGGTCGTCGACGTGCTCGTGGCCAAGACCCGGCGAGCGGCGCAGGAGGTCGGGGCGGGCGCGCTGGCGATCGGCGGAGGTGTGGCCGCCAACTCGCTCCTGCGCGAGCAGTTCCTGACCGCCTGCACCGACGACGGCGTGCACGCGTTCCTTCCCAGCCGGGCGATGTGCACCGACAACGCGGCGATGATCGCGTCGGCCGGCTGGTACCGCTGGCGTGACGGTGGGCCGTCACCGCTCAGCACCGGAGCGGACCCGAACCTGCGCCTGGCCGCGCACGGCTGAGCTCCCAACCCCGTTCTGTTGTGCAGAACGCGAAGGATCCTTGTCTTTCTGCACAACAGAACCGCAGAGGATGACATGAGCGACGGACGTGGAGACATGCCAACAGGACCCGTGGAGTGGGCGGGTCGCTTCGAGCAACAGGCCGCAGCGTGCGACGACCTGGGTTCGCCGCTGTGGGGCCGTCTGCTGCGGCTCATCGCCGCCGACGTCGCGTCCCAGGGCCCGTCGTGGTCGGTCGTCGTCCAGCGGGCGGACCTGCGCTTCGGCCAGGCAGGTCCGCTGCGCCTTGCCGGCGCTGCTCACCGTCTCGCCCTGGCCGGCGCCGCTCCGGAGTGGGCTGCGCTGCTACCGAGCTGCGGCGGCGTCGCTCCCTCCGTCGGGCGAGCGGGTGACGACGAGCTGCGCCGTGCGTGGTTCGATCTGATCGAGGACCACCGCGACGAGCTCGTCTCCGGCCTCGACCGCGAGGTGCAGACCAACGAGGTAGCCCGATCAGCAGCGCTCGCCTATGCCCACGCGGTCGTCCTCGGCCGCGTAGGCAGTGAACGGGGGAGGGACGGCGGGGGGTCGGTGCGCCTCGTGGAGATCGGCTGCTCGGGCGGGCTCAACCTCAGGCTCGACCGCTTCCGGATCGACCTGACCGACGCGCCGGGCGGCGGCGTGCTGCTCGGCGACCCGGACGGCCGGGTCCGCCTCGCGCCAGAGGTGCGTTGCCCGATCGACCCCGTCCTCGAGCGCGCTGTCGGGAGCGCTGTCGGGCGCGCTGTCGAGAGCGCTGTCGAGCCGGGCTCCGTGACGGCCGCCCACCCCGTGTCGATCGTCGAACGCATCGGCATCGACCCGCACCCGATCGACCCGAGCACCGCGGACGGCAGGCTTGCGCTCCTGTCGTTCGTGTGGCCGGACCAGAGCGAGCGCTTCGAGCGCCTCGTCGCGGCGATCGAACTGGCCCGGGAGGTGCCTGCGGACCTGATGAGCGTCGGCGCTGTTCGAGGTTCCGGGGCCGCCGGTCGTTCCGGTACGACGGCCGAGGTGCTGGACGAGGTCCTCTCCCGGCCCGTCGGATCGGGAGTGGCGACGGTCGTGCAGCACTCGATCGTCTGGCAGTACATCCCGACCGATCAGCGGCCCGAGGTCACCGCGGCGATCGAACGCGCCGGCGAGCGGGCGACCGGGGACGAGCCGTTGGTGTGGGTGCGCGTCGAGCCCGACGAGTGGGACCGGCGCCGCGCTGCGGTCCACGTCCGTCGCTGGCCCGATGGCGGCGATCGGCTGGTCGCGCACGCCGACTTCCACGGTCGCTGGCTCGCTCCCGTCGGGCTGACCTGAGCGGGTCCGACCCTCGAGACGGGATCAGGCCGGCTCGAGCGCTCCGTCGTCGGTCGACTCGGCGAACTCGAGAGCGTCGGCGCGGGCGTCGATCTACTCGGCGGCCTGAGCCGGTCACCGACAGCACGGAGCCGACCACGTCGAAGCGGCCCTGGTGGTGCTCGCTCGAGTGCGGGACGGCGAGAGCGGTGATCGCGAGGGCGACGGCGGCCATGACGACCGGCATGGCGAAGACCCACGGCCAGGTCAGGTTGTCGACGATGAGCGACGAGATGATCGGTCCGAGGATGCCTCCGGCGCCGGCGAAGCCCGCCCACACCCCGACGGCGTTGTCGCGCTCTTCGGGCGGGAACGTCGAGGTGGCGCCAATTCCCGGATTCTCATGACATCTGGGCGTCGGAGACGCCGTGACTTGTCGTCAGAATCCGAAGGACGCGTGGCCGGTGTCTTTGCCTCGTGCATGCCGACGCT
>CAZNQK010000047.1:20760-22185 GCA_964575165.1 uncultured Aquihabitans sp.
GTGTTCCGGCGTTGCGTCGAGGAGATGGACGAAGGCTTCGTCGGCGAGGTCGTCGACCGATTCGTCCGCGGCCACGCACCGGCCTGATCCGGAACGCCTTCGGGGAGGCTCCGGCAAGGCTCCGGGGAGGGGTGTTAGCACTCGCCTATCGAGAGTGCTATCGTTGGCACTCGCCACAAGCGAGTGCTAACCGGTGCTCGTGGCAGACCGAGTGCTCAACGCCAACGGAGGAACCGCACCAATGAGCCTGCAGCCCCTCGAGGATCGCATCGTCGTCCGGCCCGCCGAGGCCGAGGAGAAGACCGCCAGCGGGCTGGTCATCCCCGACACCGCCAAGGAGAAGCCCCAGCAGGGCGAGGTCCTCGCCGTCGGCCCCGGCCGTCGCTCTGACTCCGGCGAGCTGATCCCGCTCGACATCAAGGTGGGCGACACCGTCGTCTACTCGAAGTACGGCGGCACCGAGATCGCCCAGGACGGCGAGGACCTGCTGATCCTCTCCGGTCGGGACGTGCTCGCCGTCGTCAAGTGACGCCGATAGTCACGAGAACGACCGACTGAACGCCTGACATACGACTGACAAGAACGAGAGAACGCATCACATGGCAAAGATCCTGAAGTTCGACGACGAGGCTCGTCGATCCCTCGAGGCCGGCGTGAACCGCCTCGCCGACGCCGTCAAGGTGACGATCGGCCCCAAGGGTCGCAACGTCGTCCTCGACAAGAAGTTCGGCGCCCCGACCATCACCAACGACGGCGTGTCCATCGCCCGTGAGATCGATCTCGAGGACCCCTTCGAGAACATGGGCGCCCAGCTGGTGAAGGAGGTGGCGACCAAGACCAACGACATCGCGGGTGACGGCACCACCACCGCCACCGTGCTGGCCCAGGCGCTGATCCGCGAGGGCCTGCGCAACGTCGCCGCCGGCGCCAACCCGATGGGCGTCAAGCGTGGCATCGAGGCCGCCGTCAACGGCGCCGTCGAGTCCATCTCGGAGCTCTCCAAGGAGATCGACGAGAAGTCCGAGATCGCTCAGGTCGCAGCCATCTCCGCGGCGGATCCGAAGATCGGCGACGTCATCGCCGATGCGATCGACAAGGTCGGCAAGGACGGCGTCGTCACGGTCGAGGAGAGCAACACCTTCGGGATGGAGCTCGAGTTCACCGAGGGCATGCAGTTCGACAAGGGCTACCTGTCGCCGTACTTCGTGACCGACGCGGAGCGCCAGGAGGCCGTCCTCGAGAACCCGTACGTCCTGTTCGTGAACGGCAAGATCAGCTCCGTCCAGGACTTGGTCCCCGTGCTCGAGAAGGTGATGCAGGGCGGCAAGCCGCTGCTGATCGTGGCCGAGGACGTCGAGGGCGAGGCCCTGGCCACCCTGGTCGTGAACAAGATCCGCGGCACCTTCAACTCGGTCGCCGTCAAGG
>CAZNQK010000048.1:0-7166 GCA_964575165.1 uncultured Aquihabitans sp.
TTCTGTTGTGCAGAACGAGAAGGATCCTTCTCGTTCTGCACAACAGAACGGGCTGTGGGGCTGCGATCAGGCGGGGGTGAGCTCGAAGATCCGGAACTCGCGCTCCGTCACGGAGGTGTACTCGACCCAGTTCGGGTACCAGGCGATGAGCACGTCCCACCGCTCCTCGCTCTCGGCGGTGGAGAGGATGCGGGTCGAGACCGGATAGGTCGATCCTCGGAACGTCACGGTCGCCGACGGGTTCGCGAGCAGGTTGCCCGTCCACGCCGGGTGCTTCTCGGATGCGAAGTTGCTGCCCACGACCAGCAGCTTCCCGTCCTCGATCGGGACCGCTGCCAGAGGCGTCTCGCGAGGCTGTCCGCTGCGGGCGCCGATGGTGACGAGCATGCACATCGGGTTGGCGCGGGAGTCGAGGAGTCGACCGCGGCTGAGCCGGTGGATCGCCCGGTGCGCACGCGGGATGACCCTGGGCGCATACCTCCGGAACGGCTTCGACGCGATGACCCGCGTGGGCACGCGCACGCCCCGTCGTCGGTCGCTGCCCTTCCCTCGGCCGGAGCCGGGGCGATCGTCGGGGGTCTCGTGGTTCACGCCAGGATCAGAGTGCCACCATCGGCGGCCGCCGTCCCGGATGTCAGTAGGGCCGGCTGGGGTCGACGTTGCCCTCGCCGACGTCAGCGGTCACCTCTGTGAGGCCGTCGGCGGGGCAGTGGAACCCGTCGCCGTCATCGTCCGTGCCGCCGATCTCGGGGTAGCGACGGACGAACTTGCCGTCCTCGACGATCATCAGCATCGAACAGGTGCTGGCCTTCATCTCGGGTCCCTGGTCGGGGTCCTGAGGGGCGTGCAGCCCGCCGCCGGTCCAGTCCGACACGGCAGCGGCCTGTTCCATGATGCAGTCACGGCTCAGCACGTTGTCGTTCTTCTCGGCGCAGGCGTTCGCTGCTGTCGTGAACAGCAGCCAGGCCGACATCGACTGCATGCCGAGCAGCGCGGTCTCGCCACCGTCGACCTTGGCGACGAGGTCGAGGTACTTGCGGACCGCCGGCCACTTGTCCGCCTCCTCCATCATGTGGGGGGCGAGGCGCACCACGGTCCCCTCGAGCGCGGCAGGGCTCGCGGACTCGATGAAGAGCTTGTCGTACTGGTTCGACTCGAGCAGCGCCCGGCCCTTCCAACCCTGGTCCTTGAGCTTCTCGAGCAGCTTGGCGACGTCTGGGGACTCGCCGGTCCACGACATCGACGTAGCGCCTGTCTCCTTGATGGACAGTGCGAGCGGAGTCCAGTCGGTGGTGCCGACCGGCGGATAGTTGAACTCACCGACCTGCTTCATCCCCTTGATGTCCGGGATGATCGCCTCCTGCTTGATCTTGACGATCTCGAGCGACGGGAGGTTGCCCCAGACCGGGACCCACTTGGCCGCGTCGTCGGGGTAGAGCTTGGCGAAGTCGCGGAACCACGTGTTGGAGATGGTGGTCGTCGGGTTCGGGATGGGTTGCACCTGGCCGTTGCTCATCGACTTCGCTGTCGACACGGCATAGGCGGGGATGTCGATCATCTTGCACTTGTGGAAGTCCGAGCCCTCCTTGCCGGAGAACTGGAGGTCGTCCTGCACGTTGCCGCCGCCGACGAGAGAGAACGCCGTTCCACAGGCCTTCTGCATCGCTGCCTCCACGTCGAACAGCTTGCCGTCCATGTCGATCAGCTCGATCTTCAGACCACCGATGCCGCCCTGGGCGTTGCACCAGTCAGCGAAGGCGACCGACGCGTCCCAGATCGGCTTCTGGAGGCCCGGGCGGATCGTGGCGCCGCGGTCGTTGGGCACGCCGATCTGGATGGTGCCGCCGGCACCCTGCTGCTCGCCGTCGGCGACCTTGTAGTCCCCCTTGTGGCAGGGGGACTTGACCGTGCCGAAGTCGGGGGAGTCGACGCCCGCGCCGTCGTCGGCAGGGGCCGCGGTGCTCGCCACGCCTCCGCCGTTGACCTCGGCAGCGTCGGTGACGTTCTCACCGCCCCGGGCGCCGCACGCGCCGGCGATGAGCGAGATCGCCAGCACGGCACCGAGGAGTGCTGCGCGGGCGGGTCGGAAAGGGGCGGAGCGGGGGGTCATCTGTCCTCCGAGGGAACGGCTTTCGGCGCGCGACGGACGCAACACCCACAGGTGGGCCCCCTCGCGGACAGACAGTCTGGTCGCTCGGATGCCTCCGTCCCAAGACGGGCCGCGTACGGTGATCCGGTGCAGTCCGATCTCGACCTCCTCCACATCACGTCAGACCCTGCGAGCGACGAGGCGGACAAGGGGAGCGACGGCACCTGGTGCTTCACCGTCGACGGACACCTGGCGCGCATAGACGGCAAGCTCTACGGAGGCTCCGCAATCGCCGCGTCGATCGCCGTCGTGGAAGCCCGGACGTCCCGACCTGTCGTGTGGATGACCACGCAGTTCGTCGCCACGGCGGACCGTGGAGAGGTGGTGACGGTCGGAGTCGAGGAGCTGGCCGCCGGCCGCTCGGCCACCCAGGTGCGGGTGACCGGCTCCGACTCGAGCGGCAGGGTGCTCTTCGCGTCGCTGGGCGCAGCCGGCGATCCGGTCGACGGGAGGCCCCGAGGCGTGTTCCTCGAGCCTCCCAGGGTGGCGTCATTCGAGGACTCCGAACCGTGGGGAGGGCCGATCGCCACGATGGTCCGCCTCCACTCGCCGGACATCACCCCGCCGACCGTTCCGGGAGTCGGGTTCATGTCGCTCGTCGAGTTCACCGAGCCCGAGGTGCTGCACCACCCCGACGACGGTCCTGGCCGGATGGTGCTGTGGGCCCGCCGCCGTGACGGCGGCCCGATGACGGCAGCTGTGGTGGCCTACATCGCTGATGTGGTGCCGTTGTCGGTTGCTGTCGGGCTCGACATCGTGTCGGTCGGCACCAGCCTCGACAACACGATCCGGGTCGACCCGGCCGTGCGGTGCGACCAGGTGCTCCTCGACCTCCGTCCCCAGGCCGCGACCGGCGGATGCTGCTATGGGGAGGTTCATGCCTGGACTCCCGATGGCGACCTGCTCGGCACCGCCAGCCAGACCGCGATCCTGCGACCGCTCGATCCGGCCGTGTTCGGAGCGGGCGGCCGGGGCTGACGCCGGAGGCCAAGCTGGAGCACATGGCCGACCAGCAGAGCCCGGGATCGTTCACCATCGACGACGTGACCGTGATCGACGGCACGGGCGCACCTGGGTTCCACGGCTCGGTGACCGTGGAGGGCGGCCGGATGACCCGGGTGGTTCGACATGACGGCGCAGCCGACCCGGCCCGCCCCGTGCTCGCCCCCGGCTTCATCGACACCCACACGCATGACGACTTCGCTGTCCTCCTCCACCCTGAGATGGGCTTCAAGGTGCAGGGCGGTGTCACCACCTGCGTCGTCGGCAACTGCGGCATGGGTGCCGCTCCGTTCGACATCGCATCCCTCATGGCTGCAACGCTGCACCCGGGCCGCGATGTGGCTCCGTGGGATGGATACGCCGGTTACCTCGACGCGGTCGGATCCGCACCACCATCGGTGAACGTCGCCGGGCTCGTCGGGCACGGGACGGTGCGAGGGTCGGTCATGGGTCTCGACGAGGACCCTCCCGATGGGAGACAGCTCGATGCCATGCGGGCGATCGTGGCCGAGGGGATGGACGCGGGCTGCGTCGGCATGTCGACTGGCCTCGCGTACGAGCCCGGCTGCTTCGCCTCGACCGACGAGATAGTGGAGCTGGCTTCGGTCGTCGCTGCGTTCGGCGGCCTGTACACGACCCACATGCGTGACGAGGGCGACGACCTGCTCGACGCCGTGGACGAGTCGATCGGGATCGGGCGGCGGGCCGGACTCCCGGTCGTCATCTCGCACCTGAAGGCTACGGGGCGGATGAACTGGGGCAGTGTCGCCGACGCCCTGGCCCGGATCGACGCCGCGGGCCCGACCGTTGCTGCGGACCAGTACCCGTACACCGCGGCGTCGACCATCCTCGCCGCTGTCGTCGGTCGCGGACGGATCGGCACCGACGTCGACGCGACGGGTGTCGTGGTGGCGTCGACGGCGAGCCATCCCGAGTGGCACGGTCGGTCGCTGGCCGACATCGCCGGTGATCTCGGCGTCGCCGAGGACGACGCTGGGCCGGCGGTGCTGGACGCGGAGCCCACCGCCACCGTGATCCTGCACGCCATGAGCGAGGACGACGTGAGGACGATCATGGCGCACCCGGGGATCATGATCGGCAGCGACGGGCTCCCGACCCTGGAAGGTGTCCCGCATCCGCGCCTGTACGGGACGTTCGCCAGGGTGCTCGGTCGCTACGCGCGGGACGAGGCCGTCCTGTCGCTCGAGGAGGCCGTGCACCGCATGACCGGACGATCGGCCGATGTGTTCGGCCTGCGGGACCGAGGACGGATCGCCGTGGGCAACCACGCCGACCTCGTCATGTTCGACCCGACGGAGGTCATCGACCGCGCCACCTACGCCGATCCCCAGCAGGATCCCGCCGGGATCATGGGCGTGTGGGTGAACGGGGAGCGCGTCGTCCGCGATGGGCTGCACCTCGGCGCTCGTCCCGGAGCGGTCCTGCGTCGGGGGCGATGACACGGGGGGTGTGGGTCAGGGGCCGGGGTTCGACGGGGCGAACTCGACGGGCGCGTCGAACGCGGCCCGCCGCACGGCTCTGCGCAGCGTCGGGAGGGCGACGGGCCCGATCACGCAGACCGCCACGACCGTCGTGATCGCCCTGCCGGTGTCCCAGCCGAGCGTCGACGTCGCCACCGTGAACAGGAAGAAGCGGTGCAGGTTCGACAACACGTCATCGCCGGGCACGAACGACAGCTCGGTCCCGCTCCCGATCGCGTAGGGCCAGAACCACATGTTCATCAGGAACCCGTACGCGTACGCCGCGACCGCGCCGTAGACCGAGAGCAGTGCCAGCTCCCGTCCGCCGCGGAGCGGTCGGCCACCGAACGAGTCCGGCAGGAGGCCGGCGCCGAGACCCACCCATCCGGCGGCCAGCATCTGGAACGGCAGCCAGGGGCCGATGCCCGCGGTGAGGATCGCGGACGAGAACATGGTCGTGGTGCCGAGCACGAACCCGAACCCCGGCCCGTAGACCCGTCCGGCCAGCACGAGCAGGAAGAACACCGTCTCGATCCCGGCGACCCCGGCGCCCATCGGGCGGATGACGGCACCGATGGCGGTCAGGACCCCGAGCATGGCGAGGGCCTTGGTGTCGAAGCCGCCCGAGCGCAGCTCCGAGAGCACCACGGCCAGGACGATCGGGAGGATCAGTGCGAACAGGAACGGGGCGTCGGTGACGTGGCCGGCCTCCTCGGGTGGGGAGACGATCAAGGGCCACAGGAACATGGCCAGGCCTGCGGCAGAGGCCACGACCAGGACCGCTGCCGAGCGCCGTCGCAGCGAGGTGGTGCGAGTCACGACGCCGAGCCGATCGAGACACGGACCTGCTCGACGCTCAGCCAGCGCAGGGGAGCGAGCACCTTGGCGACCTGCGGCGCGAACGCCGGCGACGACACGACCACCTCTGCGGTCGGCCCGTCAGCGACCACCTCGCCCTGGGCCATCACGACGACGCGGTCCGAAGCTGTTGCGACGAACTCGACGTCGTGGGTCGACACCATCACCGCGTGGCCGGCGTCGGCCAGGTCCCGGAGGATCCGGGCCAGGTTGGCCTTGGCCTCGTAGTCGAGGCCCCGGGTCGGCTCGTCGAGGAGCACCACCCGCGGCGCGGCGGTGAGCTGGATCGCCAGCACGAGGGCCAGGCGCTGACCCTCGGACAGGTCGCGCGGGTGATCGTCCCGATCGATGCCGTCGACGAGCGACGACAGCAGCGAGTCGCAGGTGCCTGCCGGTCGGCCCGCGTCGACATCGGCCTGGGTGCACTCCTCGGCGACGGTCGACAGGTAGAGCAGATCGCCCGGTGTCTGCGGGACGAGTCCGACCAGGCGTCGGGCCTCCGGAGGCGTCAGTCCGGCGGTGTCGACGCCGATGCCGGCGGCGTTCGGTCCGTCGGCGACGAACACCGAACCTGAGCGACGCTCTCCGGAGCCCTGCACCGCCCACATGAGCGACGACTTGCCCGAGCCGTTTCGGCCCATCAGGGCCACGATGCGCCCAGCGTGGAGGTCCAGGTCCACCTGGCGGACAGCCACGATCGGGCCGTGCGCGACGACCACCTTCCGGGCTCGTAGCAGCGGCGCTCCGGTCGGTTCCGGAGGTGGGAACGGCGGCGGCACGACCGCCAGCCGCTCGCGGAGCGGTGGAGCCAGACGTCGGGCGTCGCGCACCGACAGAGGCACGGGTGACCAACCGGCCAGGCGGCCCAGCTCGACGACGGGCGGTGCGATCGACGACGTCGCCAGCACCTGCTCCGGTGGCCCAGCGACCACCGAGCCGTCGCCGTGCAGGTAGACGACACGGTCAGCGTGCTGGGCGACGCGCTCCAGGCGGTGCTCGGCGACGACGACCGTGACGCCGAGGTCGTGGACCAGACGGGTGACGGCGGCGAGCACCTCCTCCGCTGCCGTCGGATCGAGAGCCGACGTCGGCTCGTCGAGCACCAGCACCCTCGGGTGCGCGGTGAGCACCGAGCCGATCGCCACGCGCTGCTGCTGACCTCCCGAGAGGGTGCGAAGCGAGCGTTGCCGCAGGTCTGCGATGCCGAGCAGGTCGAGCGTCTCTTCGACTCGCTTCCGCATGGCGTCGGGAGCGACGCCGAGCTGCTCCATCCCGTAGGCCAGCTCCTCCTCGACGGTGTCGGTGACGAAGCCGGCGAGGGGATCCTGACCGACGACGCCGACCAGCTCGGCCATGTCCCGCGGTGGGGATGTCGCGGTGGCCCGACCGGCGACCGTCACCCGCCCGTGAAGGGTCCCGCCGCTGAAGTGGGGGACGAGCCCGTTGATGCAGCCGAGCAGGGTGGACTTGCCGGTCCCGGTCCGACCGACGACCAAGCACAGCTCGCCCTCGTCGATCTCGAGGTCGACGCCCGAGATGGTCGGATCGTGGGCGCCGGGATAGGTGACGCCTACGCCGTCGAAGACGACTACCGGTCCAACGGTCCCGAGCGCGCTCATCGGGCCACGGTCCCGCGCAGGTCTGAGCCGTCCCGTCCTGTTCCGCCCTGACGCCGT
>CAZNQK010000048.1:7266-9648 GCA_964575165.1 uncultured Aquihabitans sp.
ACGTTTTCGTACTGTTCTGCACAACAGAACGAGGTGGGGGAGGTCGTGACGGGCGGCGGTGCGATCACCGCGGGAAGCGCCCCGAGGAGCACCACGGCCGTGGCCAGCACCGGGAGCTGCGGCCACTGGAGAGGCTGGAGCGTCGGGTGCAGTCGCTCCGGGTCGACCGATGACGTGAGGTACAGCGTCGCAGCGACCACGACACCCGTCGCGGCGACGCCCCATTCGGCGGTGCGCCAGGGGTCTGGTCGGTACCGTGTGCGCCGAGCACCCGAGCCCGAGAGCGCGAGGCCGCAAACGGCCAGCGCCACACCGACGACGAGCACCGGGAACCCCATCGATCGGGGGGTGGTGCCGTCCAGCAGGCCGTAGGTGCCGATGCAGACACCCACGAGTCCGCTCAACAGGAGCACCCCGCTCAGCCTCCGTGATCCGTCAGCGGCGTCGTCGGTCCGGCCGTAGCCCCGGGAGTCCATCGCCGCGGCCAGCATCAGCGACCGGTCGAGAGCGTCGGTCATGACCGGCACCGCCACCTGGCGGAACCAGCGGGTACGCCGGCCGATCTCACCCCGCAGCCTGCGGGCCCGGGTGACCCTGCGGGCGCTCTCGACCAGCTGAGGGGCGACGGTCAGCGCCACCGTCACGGCGGAGCCGACCTCGTAGAGGGCGCCGGGTACCGACTTGAGGAGCCGCTTCGGGTTGGCGAGGACGTTCGCGGCCCCGAGGCAGATGATCATCGTGGCCAGGCGCAGCCCGTCGAAGAGTGCGGCGAGGACACCCTCGAGCGTCACCGACCCGCCGACGCGGATGCCGGCGGCGGCTTCGGGCAGCGGCACCTCGGGCAGGGTGAACAGGACGTGATCGCCGTCCTGGCCGCCGAGCAGCATCCGGAACACCACCCGGATGGCGATTATCACCAGGCCGGCTATCAGGTAGCCGCGGAACCCGTCGGCCCACGGAGCGTCGCTGCGCCGGGCCGCGACGACGACCGACACGACACCGATGACGATCCCCAGCAGAAGGGGGTTGGTGGTCCGGCTCGCGGCGGTAGCCATGCCGAGAGCCCACAGCCACCACGCTCCGGGGTGCAGGTCCCGCGGGAGGCGCTCGGAGACGGTCACGGTTCGCCGGCGGATCCGAGGTCGATGCCGATGCGACGTCGCCGGATCACGATCGACGTCGCGACCAGAGCGGCGACGATCGCTAGCGCTGCGACGGTGCCGACGGGGGACCCGGCGTCGACGGGCGTCCTGTTGCCGGGCGCGTTCAAGGCGATCTCCTCGCCGTCGGCGCCGGTCACGGTGCCGTCCGTCGAGGACCGCGAGCCATCTGACGCACCGCCAGTTGAACTCGTTCCGTCGGTCGGAACCGCCGTGGGTGGCACAGATCCGGTGGCAGCGGTGGACGAGTCCGACGCCGACGAACCGTCCGCTGTCGATCCCTCAGCGGCTGCGATGGTGGTGGCGGGCGCCACGGACGGCGCGTCGGGCGCCGGCGTGGGGCCGGCGCCGGGCATGGAGGACGGAGTCGGTGGGGTCGTCGCCCGGGGGAGGGACGGCGCTGGCCTCTGCGGGGTCGTGGGCGGGGGATCGGTGGGGCGAGACGTCGGTGGTGCCGGAGGTGGGATTCGAGGAGGTGGCGAGAGCTGTCCGTCGGCTGTCTGCGAGAACGACCAGCCCTCGACGGAGCCCGCGACAGGGGTTCGGCGGCCGCCCTGGTTGCTGTAGGTCCACGTCCCGCCTCGTGGCGCGGTCCAGTAGGACCAGTACCTGGTCGCGGGCGGGGTGTTGGCGCACGGTTCGACCGCGGCGGTGGGACGACCGTCGATCCGACACACGAAGTCGGGGAAGCGGATCGTGGGGGTCCATGCGACCCCGGCGTCGTTCAGTGCCTGGAGACCCGTCGCCGGTGACCCGGGAGCGCACCGGATCCAGATCCCACCGCCGAGCTGCTGGAAGTCGATCACCACGGTCACCCCGGAGCTGGTCGGACACGCTCCCTCTGTCCATGCAGCAGCGGGATCCGCACCCGGACCGGCACCGACGAGCAGCGCCACGGTGGCCACGACGAGGGCCGGGATCACCCGGGAGGTTCCGGTCACACGCGACCCCTCCGACCCCTCGGGGCGATGGCGCCGATCAGCGTCCCGGCTGCGAGCAGCACCAGTCCCAGCGCCACGAGGGTCGAGGGACTCCCACCCGTGCGGGCCAGACCGGTGGTTGCGGTTGAGGTGGTACCGGTGGACGACTCGACGCTCGTTCCGATCGTGGCACCGGCGTCGTTGGATGCCTCGGACCCGGCGACCGAGGCAACCGGTGCATCGCCGCCCCCGTTCGAACCAGGAACGACGGTGGTGCTGCTGGTCGACGTCGTGCTGGTGGA
>CAZNQK010000048.1:9748-22114 GCA_964575165.1 uncultured Aquihabitans sp.
GGAGGTGGAGCTGGTCGTGGAGGTGGAGTTGGTCGACGAGGTCGGGGTCGAGCTGGTCGGGGTCGAGCTGGTCGGGGTTCCCGGATCGGTTCCGGTCGACCCGAACGGCGCCAGGCCCAGCGCCAGCACGGCTTGGGATGTGGTCCGCCGCCACTGGTCGGAGGCGCCCGGGGTGATCCCCGACGCGATGGCAGCCGCTCGGGCCGCGGGGTCGTAGCCGATCGCCCCGACATCACCTGCTGCCGGTGTGCCCGCGCTGTTGGTCTGCGTCAGCTGGCAGCTCGCGGCGATCCACGCCGCAGCGCGAGCCGCCGCCGCTGTCGAACCCGATGAGTGCAGGAAGTGGGCGATCAGGCCGGTGCTGTTGGCGTTGGCCGCGGCCGTCGGTCCGGTGCCCCCGAAGGAGCCGTCCGGACCCTGGCGGGCGAGCAGCCATGTCGTGCCGCGATCCATCGCGGCGGCAACGACCGGGCTGTCGGGAGCGGCGAGCAGCGCCGAGAGCGCCAGCCCGGTCGCGTCGGAGTCGGCCGATGCATCGGCGGTGCAGCCCGGATCGCTCCCGTACGCGAGTCGGAAGCCGCCGGAGGGGCACTGCTGGGCGAGAAGGAACGCCACGGCAGAGGCGGGGACGCCTCCGTCGGTCTCGGCCAGGGCCAGGACCCCGATGGCCTGGCCGAACCCGTTGGCAGCGTTCCACGACGGGTCGGGGACGCGGTCCGAGAACCTTCCGGCCTGTGGACCCGAGGTCACGATCAGGCTGCGCAGCTCGGCCTCCAGGTCGACGCCCTGGGCACTCGCGGACCGGCCCATCGACCGCAGGGCCAGAACGGCCTTGGCGGTCGCACCGGCGTCGCGGACGGTCTCCGCGCCGGCGGTCCACGTGGTGAACGTCGCGGCGTTGGCGGTCAGGGCGTCGGTCGCGGTGACGGCGGCCGGGTCGGTGCTGCGGCCAGCGGCGACGAAGGCCACGATCGCGTCGGCCGTGACCCCCCAGTCGGGGCTCGTCCCGTCAGGGCCGGGGAGGGAACCGCCATGAACGGTGAGCTGCGAGGCCAGCCAGTCGATGGCAGCGGAGGCCTCGGGTCGGAGCTCTCCGGTGGCTGCAGGAAGCGGGTTCTCAGCGGACGCCGAGAGGGCGAGTGCGGCGGTTCCGGCGAGAAGCGATGCGACGCAGGTGAGGAGAGAGACCACCCGCAACCGGGCGCGCCGCAGATCGACCATCTGTTCGCACCGACTCTCCATGGGCACCTGGCACCTCCCGGCCGATGGCCCTGGAGGTCCGCTCGGTGCGGATCGCCCGGGCTCCGGCATCCGCAGTCCACGACGGATTCCTCGAAGCGTCCCGCCTCGGGAGCGTTCCGACTCGTCGAAGGGTCAGGCGCCACTGGAGCGCGGGACTCGTCGACCCACGGTTGCGGGACAGTGCCGGAGTTCGACCGGCTTCCCTCCCACCAGGCGGGATGGTTCGTCGCTCCCCGTGCGGGAGCGACGTCATCTGACCACCGGCGATCCCGTCCCGCAAGCTGCCCGCATCGCATCTCGGCAGTGGTTTCCGTCCGCAAGCCCCACCCGAATGCGCTTTGGCGGTGGGTTTGGGCGTCAGTTGTCGAAAACCACCGCCCAAGCTGCCGGGCGACGCGGTCAGGACACGTTCCGCAGCAGTGCCATGTTCGGCTCGTCGGGCAGATCGGTCACCGGCTGGGCGATCTCGGCCACGGTCGGGCCGATCCGCTGGGCGACCGGTGCCAGCGCGTCGACGTCGAACCCGTACAGCTCGGCGGGGTTCTCCGTCAGGACCTTGCGGACATCTGCCGGATCCCAGTCGTGGAAGACCTGGCGCAGCGCGATCGTCGAGTACGGCGAGGTGGCCTCGTCGTGCGGGTAGTCGCTGCCCCACATGACGTGGTCGATGCCGACGGTGGACACCGCGGCGTCGAGGTCCTTCTTGGTCGGGAAGCTGAGCCCGAACCAGCAGTTCTGGCGGACGTAGTCCGACGCGTTCTTCGGGAGGATGTGCTCGGGCTTGAAGCGCAGCTCGCCTATGGACCCGCTCTCGCGGATCGATTCGAGGTGGCCGTCGAGGTAGCCGATCAGCCCGGGCAGCCAGTCGCAGCCCTGCTCGGTGAGCACGAACTTGAGGCCGGGGAAGCGCTCGAACGCACCCGACAGCAGCATGAAGATCAGGGGGCGTCGGCTGAAGTAGGGAACCTCGGCGATCATCATCAGTGCCGATGACGGCAGCGGTTCGTAGGCCGGGGTTCCGGTGCCGCCGTGGACGTTGATCGGGACGTCGAGCTCCTCGCAGACCGCCCACAGCCTGTCGTAGTCGGGATGGTTCAGCTGCGGGATCCAGTCGACGTCGGGCGGGATGTTGGGGAGCAGCACACCTCCGGTGAGGCCGTGCTCCTTGATCCAGCGGACGTCGTCGATGGCGTCGTCGATGTCGTTGATGAAGATCTGGCCGATTCCCTTGCGCCGCTCGGGAGCCTTGGCGCAGAAGTCGACGAGCCACCGGTTGTGGGCCCGGATGCCGGCGAGGCGGTGCTCGTACTCGTCGGCCTTTGGCGGCCGGGCGAACAGCACGAAGCTCGGGAAGAACGGCGGCACGGTGTTCGGGAAGATGACCTCGCCGGCGACGCCGTCGTCGTCCTGCTGGCTGGTGCGCATCTCGTCGTCCCAGTTGCGGAGGCGCCGCTGGTCGCCGAGGTCGCTGAACGGGTTCTTGTACTTGTCGCGCCAGGCGTCGAAGTCGTCGAGGTACTTCTCCTCCAGGTACTCGCGGTACTGGGCGTGGCTGCCCCCGGCGTGGGTGTCGGCCGAGATCACCGTGTAGTGCTCGGCGCTGTCGATGCTGGCCATCGGTCCTCCTGTCGGGTCGATTCTGTCGGGTTCGTTCCCCGCTGCGCCGTCCGGAGCGGCGTTCCGGCGAGCACAGACTGGAACCTGGTTCTAGTTATCGAGACTAGGTCACGGAGCTTCGGACGGGAACCCTTCCCGTACGATCTCCGACGTGGCATCAGACGGCGCGGGTGGGACATCCGACGAGACGTTGGTGGCGATCCCGGCTGGGGAGCTCCACATGGGCTCGGATCAGTTCTACCCCGAGGAGCGTCCTCGCAGAAGGGCTCGGGTCGAGGCGTTCCGGCTGATGGCTCACCCGGTCACGAACGACGAGTTCGCGGCGTTCATCGACGCGACGGGATACGTCACGATCGCCGAGCGGCCTCTCGATCCTGCGGACTACCCGGATGCCGACCCGACGCTCTTGCACCCGGGAGGAGTCGTCTTCCGCCGGCCGTCGGGTCCCGTGTCGCTCGGCGATCCTTCACAGTGGTGGGCCTACGTGCCCGGTGCGTCGTGGCGGCAACCGTCGGGACCGGGGTCCGACCTGTCAGGCCTCGGTCGGCACCCTGTCGTGCAGGTCTCGTTCCCCGACGCCGAGGCGTACGCCGCGTGGCGCGGTCTTCGGTTGCCCACCGAGGTCGAGTGGGAGTGGGCGGCCCGGGGTGGCCTCGTCGACGTCGAGTACGCGTGGGGGAGCGAGCCGTATCCCGACGGTCGACAAGTGGCCAACACCTGGCAGGGTCGGTTCCCGTGGGAGGACCTGGCTCTCGACGGCTGGTCGGGCACGTCGCCGGTCGGGACCTTCCCGCCGAACGGCTACGGGTTGTTCGACGTGGCCGGCAACGTCTGGGAGTGGACGACGGACTGGTGGACCGAGGACCACCGCTCCGAGCAGGGCGACGGAGCGTGCTGTGGCGGAGCTCTGGATCGGGGGTCGGATCTGGAGCGGTCGTCGGCTGCGCCGGGGGAGCGGTACGGCCGGCGGGTGATCAAGGGCGGGTCGCACCTGTGCGCGCCGAGCTACTGCCACCGGTTCCGGCCGGCTGCACGTCAGCCCGAGGCGGTCGACACCTCGACGTGCCACATCGGGTTCCGCTGCGCGGCCGACCTGTGACCGGTGGTGCGTGCCCACCCCCCCCGAACTCGGGTCGTCTCGCGCCGACTATCGGAGTCTGGTGACCCGAGTTCGGCGGTGGCTGTGAACTCGGGTCGTCTCGCGCCGACTATCGGAGTCGTGTGACCCGAGTTCGGCGGTGTGGGTGTGGGGGTGGCGGGTGTGCGCGACCGTAAGTCGAGTTATGGTCACGGGGTGATGGACGTGACGGAGCTCACCGACCTGGTCGACGCCGAAGCCGCCGAGGCCGAACGCATCCGACAGCTGACACCCGTGGTCATGGATGCCGCTACGGACATGGACCTGTTCCGCATGGTCGTGCCGACCCGCTACGGCGGTCGGGGTGCCGGGCTGGCCGAGCTCATCGGCACGACCCGCGAGTTGGCGAAGGGATGCCCGGCGTCGGCTTGGACGCTGTCGTTCCTCGTCATGCACAACTGGCTCATCACGCGGTTCCCCGAGCGTCTCCAGGACGAGATCTTCGGCGTCGAGCCCGGTTACGGCCTCGTCCCGGCGCCGCTGGCCCCGACCGGCTCGATGCGCGCCGTCGTCGACGACGACGGTCGAGCCGGGTGGGAGGTGAGCGGCCGCTGGGAGTGGGCGACCGGCGTGCGTCACGCCGACTGGGTGATGGTCACGGGGATCGAGGATCGTTCCGACACGATCGCGGTCCGGTTCGCCGTGCTGCCCATCGACGAGGTGCAGGTCGAAGACGTGTGGCACACCTCCGGCATGCGTGCCACCGGCTCCGACACCGTCGTCGTGGAGGGGCGCTTCGTGCCCGAGCACCGGACGCTCGCGGCCGAGTCGCTTCTCGAGTCGGGCCCACCCGCCGACGGCGACGGCCTGGCCCACCTCCCGGTGATGGGGGTGCTGGCCCTGCTCGCAGCGGCCCCCGCCGTCGGTGCAGCGGAGCGGGCGGTCGACGAGTACGAACGTCGACTGCGGGAGCGGGTCCTCGCCTACAGCCTGGGCGACCGCGCCGCCGAGCAGCCACACGCCCAGGTCCGACTCGGCACCGCGCTCGCGGACGTCGCCGCAGCCCGAGCCGTGCTCGACGCAGCGGTGGAACGTCTCGACGCAATCGACGGCAGCGACGAGCCGATGCGGGACCGCATGGCAGTGCGCCTGGCCGCCGCTGACGCGGTGCGTCGGTCGGTCGCTCTCATAGATCTCGTGTGCGCCGGGGCGGGAGCCAGCGTCTACAAGCTCGACTCGCCGTTGCAGCGGCTCCAGCGCGACGTCGACGTGCTCAAGGGCCATGTCATCTTCGACTGGGACCGCACGGCCGAGCTGGCTGGCCGGGTCGCGCTCGGACTGCCGCTGCGGCCCGCGGACCGGCTGTGACCGGAGGGCGGTCCGCTCGGTCGGTTGCGGAGGGTTCAGCCGGTGGCCCGAGCCCGGACGACAGTCGCACCGCCTGGCTGTTGGCCGGCCAGGACATCCTGCGGGACGGCGGGTACCGCTCGGTCAAGCTCTCCGCACTCTGCGAGCGGACGGGTCTCACGACCGGCAGCTTCTACCATCACTTCGGCGGCATCTCCGAGTACCTGACCGAGCTGGCGTCCTTCTTCGGCAGCGAGCAGCCGCGCTCTACGCTCGATCGCCTGTCGGCTCTGTCGCCCGAACGGCGACTCCGGCGCCTGGAGCAACTCAGCGTCGAGCTCCACATGGGGGCGCTGCACAGGGCGATGCGGGACTGGGCGACTGTCGATTCCACGGCTGCGACCGCGGTCAACGAGGCGGACCGGGTCCTGCTCGAGTTCTTGCGCGACGCCTTCGTGGGGATGGGCGTGTCCCGTGCCGATGCCGAGCTGCGGGCCGAGATCGTCTTCGCCCTGGCCGTCGCCCGACTCGACACACCGTGGACCCGTCGCTCCACCAGCGTCCAGCGGGTCACCGCCGCCCTTCTGTTCCCGCCTCAGGACAGTGGCGCACCCTGAATCGGGAACAGAAGGTTCCATCGCAACCCAACACCGACCAACCCCGGGGGTACATCCATGACACCGATCGGCATCCACCACCTGGCCCTGTCCACCAAGGACATGAAGGCCCAGATCGAGTTCTTCACCGACGTGCTCGGCGCGCCGCTCGTCGGGCTGTTCGAGATGCACGGCGTCGAGGGCGCCTGGCACGGATTCATCCGACTCAGCGACTCGTGCCTGCTGAGCTTCGTGCAGGTACCCGGCGTCGAGGACGTCGAACCGATCGTCGGCGTCACCCACTCCGGCACCGGCGCCGGGATCTCGGCGGGCGGGACCATGCAGCACCTGGCGTTCCAGGTGGCCGACGAGGAAGCGCTGCTCGGCGTGCGTGACCGGCTCCGGTCAAAGGGGATGGTCGTCTTCGGACCGATCGAACACGGCATGTGCCGGTCCATCTACTTCGCCGGTCCCGAGGGTCTGACGCTCGAGGCGGCGTGGTCAGCCGCTCCGATCGACCCCCGGGCGTGGATCGACCCGGTGGCGTGCGAGGCCATCGGCATGGACGCCGCGGACGTGGCAGCCGCGGTGGCGCCGGCCTCCTTCGATCGTCCGACGGAGCCCGTCGCCCAGCCGGCGATCGACCCGGCGCTCCCGCAGATGGGCTACCCGCCCGAGGAGCTGGCGTTCATGGTTTCGCTGACCGACGAGCAGGTCCTCGCCGGTGCGAGCACGCCCGATCCGCCCGTCGACCTGAGCAGCGAGGCTGCGCCGATCACCGAGGCGATCGGTTCGGCGCTGGGTGCGTCCGCCGCGACGGGACGGGGCTGATCCATGGCGAGGACCGAGGTCGAGCTCGTCGCGTACCCGCTCGTCTACGTCGAGCAGGCCGCCTTCAAGGACACCTACGGCGGGCCCGAAGGCGTCGTCGTGCTGGAGTCGTACCTGTACCGACCCAAGGACCAGCCGTCGGACACGGTGCTGTTGTTCATGCACCCGATCGGCGCCGGCGCCTACCTGCCGATGGTGCGGGCGCTGGCCAAGGCCGGCCACCACGTCATCTACTGCAACAGCCGCTACCGCTCCGACTCGGCGCTCATCATGGAGAAGGTCGTGCTCGACATGCGCGCCGCGGTGGCCGACGCCAAGGAGCGCCTCGGGTACTCGAAGGTGGTGCTCGCCGGTTGGTCCGGTGGCGGGTCGCTGTCGCTGCTGTACCAGGAGCAGGCCGAGTCGCCGTCGATCACAGCTACGCCCTGGGGTGACCCGCCCGACCTGACGAAGGCCGACCTGATCCCGGCCGACGCCGTCATGCTGCTGGCGGCCCACCCCAGCCGACACGGGGTGCTCACCGACTCCATCGACCCGGCGATCGTCGACGAGTCCGACCCGGAACGCCGTGACCCGACGTGGGACCTCTACGCGGAGGACGCGCCGCAGCCTCCGTACGACAGGGACTGGCTCGCCGGGTACCGGGCCGCGCAGGAGGCCCGCAACAGTCGGATCACGGCATGGGTGCGCTCGGAGCTGGAGCGACTCCGGGATTCCGGGCGCCCCGACGAGGAGCGGGCGTTCGTCGTCCATGGGACGATGGCGGACCCGGCCGTGCTCGATGGGACGATCGACCCGAACGGCCGCCAGGTCGGCGTGTCGTACCTGGGTGATCCACGCCTGGTGAACAACGGCCCCGTCGGCCTGGCCCGGTTCTGCACGCTGCGGAGCTGGCTGAGCCAGTGGAGCCTGGATGACGCCCCTGCCGACGGCCTGCGTTGCGCCGCGGCGATCACCGTGCCGGTGCTCGCGATCTCGAACGGCGCGGACGATGTCTGCTACCCCGAGATGGCGAGGTCGCTGTACGACGCGGTGTCCCACGACGACAAGCAGCTGCACGTGGTCGAGGGCGCGACGCACTACTACATCGGCGTCGGTCCGGATGGCACCGACCAGCACCCGAAACTGGTCGAGGCCGTCGGCGTGTGCACCGACTGGCTCGCGGCCCACGCCCTCGCTGACCACCTCTGACTCTCGTCCCTGGAATCCTGACCACCCTCTGGCGATTCTGACGACAAGTCACGGGCGCTGTGACGCCCAGATGTCATGAGAATCGGTGAGGGCCGGTGGGATCGGGGTGCGTGGGAGGCGGCTTGATGGAGGTGCGGGTTGACGGCGGGCCTGCAATTGGACGACTATCTGGACAGATGTCCAGTTCTGCTCCAGCCCTCGCGCCGCGCCAACACCTGTCCGAACGGCAGGCGGCGACCGTCGGTGGGTTGCTCGACGCTGCGGTCGAGGAGTTGCGCTCCGTCGGTTACGACGGGCTGACCGTCCGCAACGTCGCCCGACGAGCGGGTGTCGCTCCCGCCACCGCCTACAACTACTTCGCGTCGCGCGAGCATCTGGTCACCGAAGTGTTCTGGCGTCGACTGGAGTCACATCCCGAGACCCACCTGGACGGCCGCTGGTCGGCCCCACGTCGGGTCGGAGTGACGCTGTCGGAGCTGGCCCTGCTCGTCGCCGATGAACCCGAGCTCGCCGCTGCGTGCACCGTGGCGATGCTCTCGGGCGACCCCGATGTGAGAGTGCTGCGGGACCGGATCGGACTCGAGTGGCGTCGTCGGGTGCAGGAGGCGTTGGGGGGCGACGGCGACGACGACCAGCTGACGGCGATCGAGTTCGCCGTCTCCGGCGCCATGTTGCGTGCCGGGATGGGGCACCTCGACTACACGGACCTCCCGGGGGTGCTGTCGCGCACCGCCGAACTGGTCCTTCGCTGAGCACACGAACCTAGGGGGACCATGACCACCACGACGAGCGAACCGGTCGTCTATGACCCGTACGCCTACGAGATCCACGAGGACCCGTACCCGGTCTACGCCCGTCTCCGTGAGGAGGCGCCGCTGTACCACAACGCCGAGCTCGGCTTCTGGGCGCTGTCACGACATGCCGACGTGATGGAGGGGTTCCGGGACTACGAGCGGTTCTCCAACGCGCAAGGTGTGTCGCTCGACCCGGCGGCGTCGGGGCCGCACGCCCACCGGACGATGTCGTTCCTGGCGATGGACCCGCCGATGCACGGCCGGATGCGCGGGCTGGTGTCGAAAGGGTTCACGCCCCGAAGGGTCGCGGAGCTCGAGCCGCGGATCCGTGAGATCGCCAGGTCCTACATCGCCCGCATGCGGGAGACGCCCGACGACCTCGACTTCATCTCCGACTTCGCCGGCCGACTGCCGATGGACGTCATCTCCGAGATGATGGGCGTCCCGGTCGCGGACCGAGAGGAGCTGCGCCGTCTGAGCGACCTGCTCGTGCACCGTGAGGAGGGCATCCGTGACGTCCCGCCCGAGGGTGCCGCCGCCGCGCTCGAGCTCGTCGTCTACTACGCGGACATGCTGGCCCAGCGGAAGGCGAAGCCGACCGACGACCTGACCTCGGCGTTGCTCGCAGCGGAGATCGACGGCGACCGGCTCACCGACGACGAGATCACCGGCTTCCTGTTCCTCATGGTCGTGGCCGGCAACGAGACCACGACCAAGCTGCTCGCCAACGCCTGGTACTGGGGTTGGCGGTTCCCGGAGCAGTCGGCCAAGCCGTTCGCCGACCCCGGGCGCGTCCCGGCCTGGATCGAGGAGACGCTCCGCTACGACACCTCGTCGCAGATGCTCGCCCGTGTCACCACGACCGACGTGGCGCTGCGCGACGGCGTGATCCCCGCCGGTGACCGGGTGCTGCTGCTCGTCGGGTCGGCCAACCGGGACCACCGGGTGTTCGAGCGCCCCGACGTCTACGACATCGACCGTCCCGAGCCCCTGCCGCAGATCGCCAGCTTCGGCTTCGGCCGGCACTTCTGCCTCGGCTCGTCGCTCGCCCGACTCGAGGCCCGGGTCGCGCTCGAGGAGCTGGTCTCGGCGTTCGGCGGTTATGAGATCGACCCGTCGGGCATGGAGCGGGTGCACTCGGTCAACGTCCGGGGGTTCTCGAAGGTCCCGACCAGCGTCGTCGTCCGCGATCGACCGCTCGCCATCCCCGGGGGAGGGGCCTGATGCCGCGCTTCGAACCGCACCCCGAGCGGCGTCCGGCGGTCGTGACAGGGGCGTCGTCAGGTCACGGCGCGGCCATAGCGGTGGCGCTGGCCCAGGCCGGTCACCCCGTCGTGCTCGGAGCGCGCCGGCTCGACCGGCTCGAGGACCTGGCGGCCAAGATCGAGGCCGACGGCGGCGAAGCGTCCGCGGTCGAACTCGACCTGACCGACGGTGCCTCCATCACGACCTTCGCCCGTCGGGCGGAGTCCGAGATGGGGCCGATCGAGATCCTGGTGTCGAACGCCGGCGACGTGCAGCCGCTCACCACCGTCGCCGATCCCGCCGAGTTCGCCCGTCAGCTCCAGGTCAACCTTCTCGGCGCCCAGGCGCTCGCCCACGAGCTGGTGCCGTTGATGGTCGGTCGTCGGCGCGGCGACGTCGTGTTCGTCACCTCCGAGGTGGCCGAGACGCCGCGAACCCACATGGCGGCCTACGTCGCGTCCAAGGCCGGACTGGAGGGCTTCGCCCGGGCCATGGCGATGGAGTGCGAGGGCACCGGGGTCCGGGTCGGCATCGTCCGGCCGGGCCCGTCGAACACCGAGCAGGGCAGCACCTGGGACCTCGACTCGATCAACGCCGTCGTGTCGTCCTGGCAGCACTGGGGTCTGATCCGCCACGACGGCGCCATCCGACCGGCCGAGTTCGCCCAGGCGGTGCTGGCAGTGGTGTCCGCACCGAAGGGCACCCGCTACGCGCTGCTCGAGGTCCAGCCCGAGGCGCCCGTCACCGACGGACCGACGGTGCTCGGGCGGTCGAACGCAGCAGTCGACCCACAGGGGGAACCATGACCGCGACCACCACCGCCGATCCGGCCGCACCGCCCAAGGTGTCCGGCGACGACGGCGACACGGGGCACCTGGAGGAGCTGCGGGTCGACCCGATCGGCCTCATGCAGCGCGTCCGCGACGAGTGCGGCGACGTCGGCGAGTTCCGCCTCGCCGACAAGGACGTCGTGCTGCTCACCGGCGCAGACGCCAACGAGGTGTTCTTCCGGGCGTCCGACGAGGAGCTCGACCAGGCCGCCGCCTACCCGTTCATGAAGCCCGTGTTCGGCGACGGCGTGGTGTTCGACGCCACGCCCGAGGAGCGGCGGCGGGCGCTGCACAACCAGTCGCTGCGTGACAAGTTCATGCGTGGTCATGCGGCCACGATCACCCGAGAGATCGAGGCGATGCTCGCCGAGTGGGACGACGAGGGCGAGATCGACCTCCTCGACTGGACAGCAGAGCTGTTCATCTACACCTCGACGTCGTGCCTCATCGGTCGCCGGTTCCGCGAGGAGCTCGACGGCCACATCGCCGAGCTGTTCCACGACCTCGAACGCGGGACCGACGCCATCGCCTTCGTCGACCCGTACGCCGACATCGAGAGCTTCCGCCGACGTGACGCGGCCCGGGCCGAGTTGGTGTCGATCATCGAGGGGATCATGCAGCGGCGTCGCGAGGCCGGACCGCCGACGGAGCTCGGGCCTGACGGCGAGGTGGAGCGTGACCTCGTCGACGTGCTCATGTCGATCAAGGACTCCGACGGCAACGAGCAGTTCGGCGCCGACATCATCACCGGGATGTTCATCTCGATGATGTTCGCCGGGCACCACACGACGTCGACCACGGCGTCGTGGTTCATCATCGAGATGCTCCGCAACCCCGACGTGATGGCGCAGGTGGTCGCCGAGATGGACGCCCTGGCCGACGCCGGAGGCGGTGAGATCACCTATCAGGACCTGCGTGAGGTGCCGTGGTTGGAGTCGTCGATCAAGGAGACGCTGCGCCTGCACCCGCCGCTGATCCTGCTGCTGCGCCTGGCGATGGTCGACGTCGAGGTCGAGGGCTACACGATCCCGGCGGGCAAGCTGGTGGGGGCGTCGCCGGCGGTGTCGAACCGGTTGCCCGAGGCGTTCGACGCCGCCGAGAAGTTCGATCCTTCCAGGTACGTCGAGCCCCGGCAGGACGACCTCGACAACCCGTGGAACTGGATTCCGTTCGGCGCCGGTCGTCACCGATGCGTCGGCGCGGCGTTCGCCCTGATGCAGCTCAAGACGATCTTCTGCATCCTGCTGCGGGACTGGGAGCTGACCGCAGCGCAGCCGCCCGAGAGCTACCACAACGACCATTCGAAGATGGTCGTGCAGCTCGCCCAGCCGTGCATGGTGCGCTATCGGCGTCGGGACCGCGCCGCCACCGGGGGAGGGGGAGCCTGATGGGGTTCCGGATCGAGGTGGACCGGGACCTGTGCCAGGGCCACGGGGTGTGCGAGAACGAGGCCCCGGAGCTGTTCGAGGTCGGAGCCGACAAGCAGGTCGTCGTGCTCGACGAGCGTCCCGACGACGCCCAGCGCAAGGCTGCCGAGATGGCGGTGAAGTACTGCCCGACCCACGCCCTCCGGCTGGTGGACGACTGACCCCACC
>CAZNQK010000049.1:0-4973 GCA_964575165.1 uncultured Aquihabitans sp.
AAGGTCGCCGACCACACCGTCGGCATCTCACCCGTCGGGGTCACCCGGCTCCTCAAGGGGATGTGGGACTGGCGGCGCCACCGCCGAGGGGTCATCACGAGCTGTGCGGCCGAGTCGGGCGTCTACTACCGGACGAGCCCCGACGTCGAGGTGTCCGACATGGAGATGGAGCTGATCGTCGGCATCGGTGACGACCACGGTCGCAAGCTCCACCTCGGTCACGGGTATTCCGCCCACCTGCTCCTCGCCCGCCCGAAGAGCGTCGGGGAGGTGCGCCTCGCGAGCCCCGACACGAGGGTGGCGCCGCTCATCGACCCGAGGTACTTCAGCCACCCCTACGACATGGAGACGCTTGTCAAGGGCACCAAGATCGCGCTGGACATCATGAACAGCGCCCCCTTCGATCCGTACCGCGGCGAGATGCTCATCCACTACGACCGCGACGATCCCGTCCAGATCGCCGAGACGCTCCGCCGGCATGCCGACACCGAGTACCACGTGTGCGGCACAGCGAAGATGGGACCCGACAGCGACCCGATGGCGGTCGTCGATGCGCAGCTACGGGTCCGGGGCGTCGAGGGACTGCGGATCGCAGATGCGTCGGTGATGCCGCAGGTGACGAGCAACAACATCCACGCAGCGGTGCTGATGATCGGTGAGAAGTGCGCCGACATGATCCGCCGAGGCGCGTCAGCCCCAAGGGGGACCGGGTGAGGCGCAGGTCGCTGATCGCCATCGTCTCGTACATGGTCGTCGCGCTCTCGGCGTGCGCACCGCCGGTCACGCAGCCACCTCCAGGTGCGACCGGGCCCTCGGACGGTTGCGGGACGACCGTCGAGGGGCCCGGGACCGAACGGTCCGGAGCGTTGGTGGTCGACGGGGTCGAGCGGTTCTACACGATCACCGTGCCGCCGAACCACGTGTCGGGGACGACGACTCCGGTCCCTCTCGTGCTCGACTTCCACGGGTTGCTCGAAGGAACGCTCAGGACACACCCCATCGCTACGCAGTTCAGCGCCAAGGCCACGGCCAACGGCTTCGCCGTCGCCTTCCCGATCGGCCAGAACAACGGCTTCAACTGGGACTTCTCCGCCCGTGAGTCGAACCCGGACCTCCGCTTCGTCGACGCACTGGTGGCGCACCTGGGAACGACGATGTGCATCGACCGCTCGCGCATGTACGTCACGGGCTTGTCGAACGGGGCGGCGTTCACCTCGATGCTGATGTGCATGCGAACCAACACCTTCGCGGCAGCCGCCCCGGTGGCTGGAGTCATGGACCTCTGCGCGGCGACCGACCGCGACATGCCGCTCGTGACCTTCCACGGAACCGCGGATCCGATCCTCCCGTACTCGGGGTTCGCCGACGTGCCGAGAGCGATCGCCTCGAAGTACGCATGTGATGATCCGCCGACAGTCCAGACGCTCGAGCCCGATCCGGATCCGTCGACCAACGGACCGATAACACTGACGAACTGGGACTGCGGCGGTGATCGATCCAAGGTCGAGTCGTACGTGATCGGCGGTGGAGGCCATTCCTGGCCGGGCAGCTTCTTCTTCCAGCTCATCGGATTCGTCGTCGGGCCAACGGCCACATCGATCGACGCGACTGACGTCATCTGGGACTTCTTCAGTCGCCATCATCTGTGAGCTGCTCGTGGTCGGATCGACGAGCCGACGGCCCAACCACCTCACAGCAGGCGGAACGATGTGCCGGTGGGTAACAGGTAGGCCCCCGGTCCCTCCGGACGATCCGGACCATGCAGTCCTTCGCGGAGACGGGACGGCCTCCGACGGGAACCACCGTCGAGACATGGGGCAGCTCCGAGGTCCGGGTGCATCGCCCGCAGCGTTCCACCGGCGATCCCGCCCCCGGTGTGCTCTGGATCCACGGCGGAGGCCACGTGATCGGCTCCCCGTCCCAGGACGACGCCTGGGGGCTGCGGTTCCGGTTCGGGCTCATCTCCTGGCAGTGGCCAGGAACAGGGGATAGGACCGACCGTCCTTGTCGATGTCGTAGGCGTGCCGGAACGCGACGTCGGCGAAGCCGGAGACCTCCAACCGCTCGGCGAGATCATCGCGACGGAACCCGTGGTGACCTCCGAACCCTTCCCCGTGGAAGCTCCCGTCCTCCGTCTCGAGGTCGACGACGCACAGGTGACCTCCCGGGGCGAGGAGCTCGGCGAGGTGCGCCAGGACGGTTGCGAGGTCGTGGACGTGGTGGAGCACCTGGACGGCGACCACCAGGTCGAACTGCTCGCCGGCTGGCGGCTTCTGGGACTCCAGGTCGAGGTCCCAGATCCGGGTCGACCCCGGCAGGCGCCCGTCGGCCACCTTGGCCGCCATGACCTCGCGCATGCCGCTCGAGGTGTCGGCCAAGGTCATCGCCCCGACGTGATCCCGGAGCGACTCCGCCACCAGAGCAGTTCCCGCTCCGTACTCGAGGAGGCGGGCGTCGGATGAGGGATCGACGATCTCGACGATCTGGGTCGCCACGACACGGGCCCGTTCGACCTTCGCCGGGTCGTGGTCCCAGGTCTTCGCCGCCTCGTCGAAGAACTCGGGGTGGTCGTGGATCGACCCGGAGCCGGGGCTGTCATGGGAGTGCGCGTCGACCTGGTCCATCGTTCCCACCCGTTCTCACTCGTTCTCATCCCGTTTCGCGCTGCTATTCGACACGAACAATCGTCAGTATGTGTAGATGATACCCTCTGGGGTATGTGTCGAGCAGTGAGGTCGCCGGTGGTCATCGTCGGCGGCGTGGCGGGCGGCATGTCGGCCGCCGCCCGCCTCCGACGCCTGGACGAGGACGTCGAGATCGTCGTCATGGAGCGCAGCGGTCACGTCTCGTTCGCCAACTGCGGGCTGCCGTACTACGTCGGCGGCGTGATCGAGGCCGAGGAGGACCTCACGCTACAGACCCCCGAGTCCCTCCAGGCCCGCTTCCGCCTCGATGTCAGGGTGGACACCGAGGTCGTCTCGATCGACCCTGCCTCCCGCCGTCTCCTCGTCCGTTCGACGATCACGGGCGACGAGGAGTCGGTCGAGTACGCCGATCTGATCCTGAGCACCGGCGCGGCTCCCGTGCGACCGCCGATCCCCGGCTACGAACGGGCGCTCACGCTGCGCACGGTCGAGGACGCCGCCCGCATGGCGGCGGCGGTCGACGGATCGCCGGCGTCGGCGGTGGTGATCGGTGCAGGGTTCATCGGGCTGGAGGTCGCCGAGAACCTGATCGAGATGGGGCTCGACGTGACGGTCGTCGAGGCGGCACCGCAGGTGCTGGCGCCGCTCGATCCGGAGCTGGCGATCCTGGTCGAGGACGAGCTCACGTCGCACGGCGTCCGCGTCGAGACCGACGTCGCCGTCGCGGCGATCGGTGCAGCGGAGGTGACCCTCGCCGACGGCCGGATGCTGCCCGCCGACCTCGTCGTCGGTGCCATCGGGGTACGTCCCGACGTCCACCTCGCCGTCGACGCCGGGCTCGCCGTCGGTGCAGACGGCGGGATCGTGGTCGACGAGGTCGGCCGCACCAGCGACCCGCACATCTACGCCGTGGGCGACGCCGTGCAGAAGTCCGACGCCGTGTCCCACACGACGTCGCTGATCGCACTCGCCAACGTCGCCAACCGCCAGGGTCGTCGCGTCGCTGACCACCTCGCCGGACGGCCGGTCCGTCCTGTTCGCTCGCTCGGCACCGCGATCGTCAAGGTCTTCGACCTGACCGCTGCCACCGTCGGTTGGAACGAGAAGCGACTCCGGGCCGCCGGGCGGTCCTACCGCGTGGTCCACTCTCATCCCTTCGACCACGCCACCTACTACCCAGGGGCGACACGCCTGTCGATGAAGCTGATCTTCGATCCCGACGACGGCACACTCCTCGGCGCGCAGGCCGTGGGGCGCAACGGGGTGGACAAGCGCATCGACGTGATCGCCACGGCCATGGCGGGAGGACTCACGGCCGACCGGCTGGCCGACCTCGAGCTCGCCTACGCGCCTCCCTTCTCCTCGGCGAAGGACCCGGTCAACCTCCTCGGCTACATGGCCGAGAACGTCATCTCCGGCAGCTGCGATGTCGTCGACGCGCTCGAGCTGGACGGGCTGACGGCCGATGGTTGGATCGTCGTCGACGTCCGAACCGCAGCGGAGCACGACGCAGGGGCGATCCCGGGTTCGATCCTCATCCCCGTCGACGAGCTCCGTGCCGATCTCGGACGTCTCGACGGCAACCGGGTCGTCGTCTACTGCGAGGTCGGCCAGCGGGGACACACGGCGGCCGCGCTCCTCGCCGACAGCGGGATCGTGGCGCGGAACCTGGATGGCGGGTACGCAACATGGCGGGCGGCGACACGAGCACGGCACGCTCAGGAGGTCCGATCATGAGGTTCCCCGATGAGGTCACCGACGATGTCCAGAAGCGACTGCGCCGCGCCGAAGGTCAGCTGCGCGGCGTCCAGCGCCTGATCGACGAGGGCGCGGACTGCAAGGACGTCGTCACCCAGCTCGCGGCCGTTCAGGCAGCGCTGCACCGCGTCGGCACCCGGCTGATGGGAGCGGGGATCCGTCACTGCGTCTCCGACCCGGAGGCAGCGGCGGCCGACGGCATGAGCGTGGAGCAGATGGAGGCCCTCTTCCTCCTGTTGCGCTGACGGGAGTCGATCGAGCCGGATGATGTGCGAGCATCTGCCCATGGTCACCTCGGGGGAGTGCGACGAGCGGCCGGGTGTCCCGTGAGCGTCGACGTGCGGTCACGTCGCGACAGCGACGTCGGACGCATCGACGCGGTGACCTTCCTGGACGTCACCCTGCCGACGCTCCTGGCCGACCCACCCGTCGGCCTCCCGTCGCCGGCTGAGCTCGAACTGCGGCCACTGCTCCTGCACGTCGGTGACCGGTCCTGGGAGCTGCGCCGGGAAGGTGACGGAAGGTTCTCGGTCGACCGGTCCGTCGCTCCGGTGGCTGACGAGGACCGTC
>CAZNQK010000049.1:5073-22025 GCA_964575165.1 uncultured Aquihabitans sp.
CGAGGACCGTCGGATCGAGGTCCGTCTGACCGCCGAACAGGTCCATGAGCTCGCGGTCGACCAGGTGACCCCGATCGGGTTGATGACAGCCGGGACCCTGGACATGGTCCGGGGTCGCATCGGTCGACTCCTCGACTGGTGGCTCGTCTGGCGCAGCGTCCTCGACGCCGTTCCGATCCACCGACCGGGTGCGGTCGAGGTTCCCACGGACCTCGACCGGAGCTTCACGCTCGACGAGGACCCCGACGAGATCCTCGGCTTCCTCGAGTCGGCCGGGTTCGTGCACCTCCGCGGGGTGTTCGACGCCGAGGAGATGGAGCGGATCAGCGTAGAGATGGATGCGGCGGTCGGCTCCTACTCGCCCCGTGACGGGAAGAGCTGGTGGGCGACCGTCGAGGACGGAACCGAACGACTGGTCCGCATGCAGCGGTTCGAGCAGTGCTCCCCGTCAGTTGCTGCGTTGCTGGAGGACCCCCGCCTGTCGCGGATCGCGGCGATCGCCGGATGCGGGCACCACCTCGACTGGTCCTACGAGAACCGGGTCGAGGCCCTGTTCAAGCCGATCGGCGTCGTGTCGGGCATCTCCGACGTGCCGTGGCACAAGGACTGCAGCCTCGGTCGGCACAGCTACGAGTGCTGCTCGCTCACCGTAGGGATCTCCGTGACCGGGGCCGGGCCGACCTCGGGTCAGCTCCGGGTCGTCGCCGGGTCGCACCGCGCGCTCGTGTGGCCGTCGCTGCTCGACGTCGGATCGCTCGACCTCCCCGATGTCGCCCTGGCGACGGAGACCGGCGACGTCACGGTGCACCTGAGCTGCACGCTGCACATGGCGCAGGCTCCGACCGAAGCGGAGCGCAGGGTGCTCTATACGGGCTTCCGGCTCCCGAGCGACGACGCAGACGCCCGCTCGTCGAACCGTCGACTCCTGAAGGCGGCACGCGAAGGGGCCCCGCTCAACACCAGCCAGGCATCCCGTAGAGTTCCGTCTCCGGAAGAGGAGGCGCAGTCGTGAGAACCATCGTCGGGCGGGTGGCCGTCGTGACCGGGGCCGGGAGCGGAATCGGCCGCGCGACCTGTGAGGCGCTGGCCCGCCGGGGCGCCCACGTCGCAGCGGTCGACGTCAGCGAACCACGGGCGGCGGAGACAGCCGATCTCGTGCGCTCGCTCGGTGTGCGGTCGTCGGTGCACGAGGCCGACGTCAGGGATCTGGCACGGATGGAGTCGGTCGCCGAGGAGGTCGTGGACTCGCACGGCGGGTGCAACATCCTCGTCAACAACGCAGGCGTCACCTCGGCCGGCGGCTTCGAGGACGACAGCCTCGAGGATCTTCACTGGATCGTCGACATCAACGTGTGGGGTGTGGTGCACGGGTGCCGGGCGTTCCTCCCTGCACTGCGCGCGGCGGACGAGGCCCACATCGTCAACCTGTCGTCGATGGTCGGTCTGCTCGGGCTCCCCGACAACGTGGCCTATTCGCTCACCAAGGGTGCGGTCCGCTCCTTCAGCGAGGGCCTCCGCTCGGAGCTCATCACCACAGACGTCGGTGTCACCGTGGTGTTCCCCGGAGCCATCCGCACCGACATCACCAACTCGGCCCGCGGCACCCACGCCGACCGGTTGGCGGACATGGGCGGCTCGCGCCTGGCCCCGCTGTTCATGCGGAAGCCCTCGGCGGTCGCCCGGCGCATCGTCAGTGCGATCGAGCACGACCGGGCACGCGTCACAGTCGGTCCGGACGCACGGGCCGTCGACCTGCTCACCCGGGTCTTCCCCGGGCGCTCGGGACTCGTCGGCCGGCTGGCTTCCCGGATCGATCCTCCGGAATCCGCATGACCACGACCCGCTCGTGGAGCGGGAAGGTGTCGGTGTGTCCTCAGAGTCGGGCGTGCATGCGTTCGCACACGCCGTGGGCTGCGTCGATGGTGAACACGTCGCCGTCGACGGCCATGGTGCCGGAGTAGGTGCCCTGCATCATGAAGTAGTCGACCGCGAACACGCCGAGCTGTTGGCGCACCTCCTCGCGGTTCAGCGGCTCGAAGGTGACGTCGAGGCGACGGTCACGGGAGCGGATCCTCCACGGACCGAGCGGCGCGGACGGGTCGTGTTCGAAGTCGACGTCGGCAAGCGCCTCCGCCGCGGTCGGGCCCCACAGGCAGGACTCCTCCTCGCTGCCGGGGACCTTCGGCCGGTGCGCGAAGTTTGCGCCGATGATCGAGCCGTCGACGTGGGCGGCGAAGGTCCCCCACACCCACCGCGTGCGGTACGGGAGGCTCGACCGGTGCTCGTCGATGATCGCGACGTCCCTGTCCGGATCGAAGGTGAAGGTGTCGTCGCCGATCCGCATCGTGCCGCTCAACGGGTAGATGCGCTTGAAGGTGTACATGGAGCTGCCCGGCTCCCCTCCGATCGGTGACTGGAACCCGGGGAGCGGCGCGCTGACCGACAGCGGCGGTGGCGCCGATGCGCCGTCGAGAGCCAGGTCCGCATCGACGGCGGGCTGGTCGGACGTCGCCGCAGCGTCGATGTGGATCCGATGGAGGCCGTCGGGCTCGTCGAAGCGGTACGAGACCTCGTAACCCGGTCGCGTCATTCCCGCGTGACCGCCGAACAGGCGGGTCGGGAGCTCGGCGTCGCGGGATCGGGCCACCACCTGGTGGCGGGTCGTGCCGGCCGTCGGCCGGAAGGTGATCACATCCGAGGTGGCCAGGTACTTGGCGTCCTGGACGATCATCGACGCCCAGAGGTCGGGGTGCGTCACGAGGAACCCGATCCACTCCTTGAGTCGCAGCCGTCGGAGGGGACGCCACAGCCGGCCGACCTCGTCGAGGGGGTCCGCGTCGACGGGGCGGTCGGGGAATCGGCCATGACGTCGGATGCCGTCGCTGACGAGTCGATCGAGCATCGCGGCATCGTACGTCCGAGGTCCCGAAGCGGGCTCCGGCGGACTCGTCGGAGGCGGGCGTGCGCCTCGTGCCCGAGCTCAGGCTTCGTCTCGCAGCCGCTCCCGCAGGGATGCCGGCGTGTCGACGTCGACCTTCACGCCGAGCACCTCTTCGAGCTCCACTCCGATCGAGAGGATCTCGATCGGTCGGGCACCTTCGTCCAACTCGAGGGCGACGTCCGACCCTCGAGGGAACCGATCGGACTCCCGTCTCACATCGGACAGCACACCTCGAGGTCCATCCCGTCGGGGTCGCGGAAGAACAGCGACAGCTCGTCGCCGAGTTGCTGGATCTCGCCGACCTCCTGTGCCCCGGCGGTCACGATGCGCTCCCGCACCTCCTCGAGCGTGGCGCGGTCGGCGACGGCGAGGGCGAAGTGATCGATCGCGCCGCGGGCGCCCTGGGTCGTGCGATCGCCGATGAGCGACTCGGCCGGCACCTCGAACACGTTGAGCATCGCGCCGCCGCCGAGGTCGAGGATCTTCATCCAAGGGTGGTCGTCGGTCTTCTGGATCTCGAAGGTGACCGTCGCTCCGAACGCGTGCTCGTAGAAGCCGACGATGAGGTCCATGTCCGAGGTGAGGGTGGCGACGTGGTTGAGGCCGGTCGTGATCGGCATGATGGCCCGTCCTTCTCTGCTCGGTCGATGAAGTGCTCGGCGGATGCCCGGTCAGACTACGGAGCGAGCAGGTGGGCGAAGCGGTCACGCAGCTCGTCGGCGTCCAGACCGAAGTCCCCCGCCGAGTAGCGATGGGTGCCGTGCGCGTGCCGCGGAGCCGAGCCCTTGTACGCAGAGACGAACCCGGCGGGGTCCGTCGGCGGGTCCATGCCGGCGGCCCTCAGCACCGATCCGACGGCGGTGACGGGGTCGTTCACCAGGTCCGTGTACCCGATGTCCATGAGGCGGACGTCCGATGCCGACGGGCCCTGCCGGAAGGAGCGGGCACGGGTCAACCAACGCTCCGTCTGGTCGGCCTGGAAACGACCGACGTCGACGGCATCGACATCGTCGCTGTAGGTCGAGCGGAACACGGCGAACAGGCTCGCCCCGGACGCGACGGTCTCGACGATGTCCCGGTGCAGCATCACGACGACGGCCCCGGGGAACGCTGCTGCGAGGCTCGACAGCTCGGCGATGTGCGGCGGCGCCTTCAGCACCCAGCGTCGGCCGTCGCCGCTGTCCAGCGTCTCGAGCACCTTGCGGTAGGCGATGTAGGAGGGTGTCAGATCCTGGTCGGCCAGCCAGTCGGAATACGACTCCAGCCTCGTCGTCGCCGAGAACGCCCAGTTGCGGAGATCGGTGCCCATGGCGAGTCCGCACTCCTCGGGCAGCCTGGCCCCCGAGTCGTGGATCGTGCGGAGCTGCGGGTTGAGGGCGTGCAGCACCTCGTGCGCCGCTCCGCTCGCGTCTATGAAGCGCTCCCGTTCCTCGGCGTCCATCGACGCGACGCGACACGGATCCGCCAGCTCGGCGGGCAGCGGTGCGCGTAGCCGCGGGTCGGTGGCGAGCATCCGGAACAGGAAGGTGGTTCCGGTCCGCCACCCCCCGGTGATGAAGATCGGCGGAGCGATCGGATCGGTGGTGGTCGCCGGTCGCCCGCGTCGGAAGCGGGTCATCGTCGCCCCGGCGCGCAGCCGTGAGATGGCGGTGCGGGCGGCCATGGCGATGCCGAGAGCGTTCAGCCGCCCGTCCTCGGTCGCGGATCCGAGGTACTGCTCCAGGCCCTCACGCCATCGGGACTCGAAGTCCTCGGTGTCGCCGCCGCGGGCTGCGACCGACGCGACCTGGTCAGGGTCGAGGAGGTAGCGGTCGGGCCTGACCCGACGGTCCTCCTCCGCGGCGGCGAGCGCAGCGAGGGCCGCTTCCGTCCTGGGTGCGGGATGCCACATGGCTACTCGGAACCGACGTCGGCGACCCGACACCGACGGATCGCCGGCAGCTCCGGCTCGATCGTCGGATGCAGGAACCGGAACACGAACAGGCCGAACCGTCGGCCCTCGGTGTCGAGCCAGTGAACCCCGGCGGATCCTTCATCGGCGGGAGCTCCGGCAGCTCTTTCGCCTGCACCCGGATCGGTGGACGAGATCACGAAACGGTAGGCGCCGGCGGTCTCGCCGGGAACGGCGCTCGTCCAGGAGACCGTCCGTGACCGGTGGTCGAGCGAGTTGAGGGTCCTGCTGTACAGGAGGACGTTCCAGTAGCGGCTCTCCGGCGCGAAGCCCTCGAGGACGAGGGCTTCGTCATCCTCGAGGTCCCACGAGCCCCGCAGGTAGTGGATGCCGGGTTCGGTGAAGGCGGCTCCGCCGGCCATCTCCTGCCAGCGCCGGACCGAGTTGGGGCTCGCGAGGTCGTCGCGGGTCGCCGCTCGCCACATCGCGGGGATTGCGTCCATGGTGGTGCCGAGTCGGGCGAGGTGCCTGTTGAACCGGTCGAAGTCGATCGGTGGGGAAGGTGGCGGGTCGTCGAGCGGTTCGATGCGGCAGCGGCCGAGCTGGTCGTGGGTGGCGTCGTGGTGGAACTGACGGACCCAGACGACCGACGACCCCTCGGCCAGAGGGAGCCAGTCCGAACCGTCGGCCGGACGATCACGCGAAACCGTCAGCTCGAAGCTTCCGTCGTCGTCGAAGCTCATCGAGTCGCTGTCGGTTCGAGCGGTTGCGGTCGCGTCGAGCCGACCGGAGGCGGAGTAGACGGTGACGGACTGGTAGGCGGCGTCGCCGATGGAACCCGTGATCCGGTACCGGCGGTCATCGCGGATGTCGGCTACCCAGTACCGGAAGTCCGGGTTGTCCATGAGCATCTTCTCGCGCCAGCCGTTGAACGCCACGAGCTCGGGACGCTCACGGTCGACCTCGAAGCGGCCCAACTGGTTGTTCAGACCGCGGAGAAGTGCTCTGAACGCGTCGGCACGCTGGGTGGAGCCGAGCCGGACGGTGTCGTCTGCGACACGGTCGCCGGCGGAGCGCAGGCCGTTGACGAAGGCGTTCCACGCATCGTGAGGATCCGTGATCTCAGCAGCCATGACCCGCCCTTCCGCCTGCTCGCCGCATCCGTTCGGGAGTACGCAGCCGCGTTCTCGTCGCCGCGGATCAGACGGTGCGGCCCAGGAACGCTGCGAGCTGGGTGGCCGGGTTCGCGCCCTCGGGAGCGGCCTGCTCAGGTCCGAAGACGTCGCCGGCCTCGGACCGGAACGACGGCGGGATCGTCTGCCGGGCTGCCTCGAGGATCTGGGACGCCAGAGCCGGATCCAGGTCGTTGTCCTGACCTGTGGCGGTCGCCAGGTCCCACGCGTGCTGGAAGGTGTCGGTGGTCGCCAGCCCCATGAGGGCGGTCGCGGGCATGTCTCCGAAGCCCGGGTTCACGGTCCTTGCCAGAGCGCCATCCGCCTGGAACGACGCGAGGGACGCGGCCGCCGCAGCCTTGAACGCCTCGTTGAAGTCACCCTCGCTCGACCCTGCGCCGGTCTCGGTCATCTCGACGCCCTCCATCGCGGAGCGGGCCCAGTGCTGCGCGCCGACGAGGTGGTCGACGAGCTCGGCGACGGTCCACTTGGCGCAGGGCGTATTTGAGCCGAGCTGGTCCGGGGTCACATTGGAGAGAACGCCCGCCGCGATCGTCTGGGCGGCTGCGAGCTGATCGGTCGGTGCCATGAGGACTCCTCGAGAGCTGGTCGGGAAGGGAGTGACGGGGTCCAGACAGGACCGTCGGCCGACGCTACCTCCGCCGACGGAACCCGTGCGGTGCGGATCACCCGAGAACGACCCGAGCGTCGGGAGTACCGTTCGTGTGTGCGCGTGATCGTGGCTCCTGTGCCTTCATCGAGCGCCCTCGTCTGGATCGAGTTCGCCCGAGGTGCGATCCACGACGCCGTCGCCGCAGGAGGCGAGCCGCCGCTCATCGACCGCGATCTCGCGGCCAGGCTCACAGGGATCCTGGACCTGTGGGAGGCGTCGGCCCAGGAGGGTCCGACGCTCGCACTCTCGTTCGAGATCCCGCACGACGAGGTGGAGTTCCTCGCCCACGCCTTCCTCCGGATCTCGGATCGTTGGACGGCGGATGCCGACGAGCGCGGCTTCGACATCTCTCCGCGCGAGGGCGACGAGTTCTACACGGCGCTCGTCGATGCCGTCATCGTCGGACTGGAGCACGCCGATGACGTCTCCGGTGCGGAGTTCGGGACGGCGCTCCGCACGATCTGGCCCCGGGTCGAGCGCCTGGAACCGGCTGCGACGATCGAGGTGCGCCGCTCGACACCGGTCGAGGTGCGACTCGCCGACGGATCGTCGGCGTGGGTCGTCGTCTCCGGACCGGCTGACGGTACGCCGGTGCTGTTCGTCGGTGGGTCGGCCACGAGTGCGACGGTCGTCGACCTCGTCAGCTTCCTGTCCTCGGAGCAGGAAGCGCTGGGACTCCGTCTCATCTCGGTCGAGCGGAACGGCTTCGGTGACACGCCGTTCGACCCGACGGCCGGCTATGCCGACTTCGCCCGCACCGCCATCGGAGTCCTCGACGCGGTCGGGGTCGACAGGTTCTCGATCGTCGCGATCTCCGGTGGTGGACCGTACGCACAGCACGTCGCCACGGCCGCTCCGCAGAGGGTTCGATCGTTGCACCTCGCCGCGGCGTACACGGGAGTGCCCGACGGCGGGGCGGTCCGTTCCTACTGTCGGCTCGACGCCGCCGAACGTTCGGCCCTGGTGGCCTGGTTCTGCGGCGACCCGCCGTCGTGGTGGACCTTCGCGGACGACTCGTTCGTCCGCGGGATCCCGGGGTTCCTCGAGGCAGCGGAGGCCGACGCCCGACGGGCGCTGAGAGACCCCGCGGCCGTCTCGCACGAGTTCGATCTCTTCTGCAACCCGATCGACGTCGACCTGTCGGTCGTGACTGCTCCGTCGTTCCTCTACTACAGCCCTGACGACACGGCGACGCCTCTGGAGTTCGCCGACTGGTACGCGGAGAGGCTCCCCAACGTGGTCTTCGACCGTCGTGATCTCACCGGGAACCACGATGAGCAGTACCGGCACTGGTGCCAGATACTGGCCGACCTCGAATCCCCGCACGCCCCCGAGTCCTAGGTCACGGTGAGGGGTGAGCTCCGCCGTATCATCGGCCGAGCCGGCGGGTCCCGATCACCTCGGGCCTGCGAACGTCACGGAGGCAGCCATGTCCACCGAGCAATCAGCGAGTCCCGCTCCAGTGGGTCTGCACCACGTCGCCTACGCGTGCCGGGACATCGAGGAGACGCACCACTTCTACGAGGACCTGATGGGCTTCCAGCTGGTGCACACCGAGGTCGAGACGTTCGACGGGGGCGGGTTCTTCCGCCATGTCTTCTACGACCTCGGCGACGGCTCGTGCATCGCCTTCTTCGACGTCCACGGCGTCGGTGAGTCACCCGACTGGTCGAGCTCGATCTCCGAGGGCAACGGGCTGCCGGTGTGGATCAACCACATCGCGTTCAAGGCCGACGCCGCACGTCAGGAGGAGGTGCGCGCCCGCATGACCGAGGCGGGGATCAAGCCCTACATGGACATCGACCACGGCTGGTGCCACTCGCTCTACTACCTCGACCCGAACGGGATCATGGTCGAGCTCTGCCGTGACACCCCGGGGGTGGTGCCCGACCCCGAACGTGCCCGCGCTCTCTTCACCGCGACCGACCGCCACGCGGACGTGAAGACCCTGCTGGGCTGACCGGTCCGCCACCCCGGTCACATCGTCCTCGACCGCACGAGTCGACCAGCTCGCATCCACCAGCTCGCATCCACCGAGTCCCCAGGGAGAACCACCGATGCCCCGCCTGCGTCAGGTCAGCCGCCACGAGACCGACGACGAGCTGACGCTCCAGATGTACGACCGGCTCTTCGGGCCCGACCGGGACCCTGTCGCCGAGCCCGGAACCGCCACCGGCACGCCGGGCGACTGGTGGACGGTGTTCGCCCTGTCGCCCGACGTGATGCGCCACTGCGTACGGGGATTCGCCCTGTACCGCAGTCCCAAGCGCAAGCTCGCCCCGGCGCTGCGAGAGCTCGGCCAGACGCGCGCCGGGTGGCTTCGCAGCAGCCAGTTCGTCTTCTCCCAGCACTGCAAGTCGTGCCGGACAGTCGGCATCAGCGACGACAAGATCGCCGCGATCCCGACGTGGTCGACGTCGGAGCTGTTCGACGCCCGGGAGCGGGTCGTTCTCGCCTACACCGACGCTCTCGTCGGCGGCGACGGCCGGGTCCCCGACGCGCTGTTCGACCAGCTCAAGGAGCATCTCGACGACGAGGAGATCCTCGAGCTGACCTACATCACAGCCATGTACGAGATGCACGCGATCATCTGCCGGGCGCTGCGCGTCGAGTTCGATGACCGTGACGACCCGATCGTCGAGATCGCCGGCGACGCCGAGTCCCTCGCCGTCGACGTCGGGGCGATGATCAGCAACGAAGGCGCCTGACCCCGTGCGTCTCCTGCGTTCTGTGTGTATCTCACGTCGTCAGACGACGTGAGATGCACACAGAACGCAGGGTGGGTGGGGGGTGTCGCTACGCTTCCGGCGGTGTCAGCCGGCGACCGACTTCTGGACAGTCGCCGGGTGCTGCGCATCGCGCTCGTCCTGACGGCGCTGCCCTTCCTGGCGTCGTTCGTGTCACTCGTCGCAGCGGGAGCGGACGGACCGCGCAACCACGACGTCGCACTCATCGAGCTTCGTAGCAGCGACGTCGTCGGGGGCGACCTACCGCTCGTCGGCTCCTACGAGCGCTTCGGTGGCAACCAGCCCGGACCGTGGTTGTTCTGGTTGCTCGCCTTGCCGTCGCTCGCCGGTGCGATCGGCATCGGCGCAGCCGTTCTCGTGGTCGGGTACTGCGCGGTAGCGGGGTCGATGTGGGTCGCCCGTCGTCGTGGGGGCTCGATCCTCGTGATGTGGACGGCGTTGCTGTCGGTGCTGATGGCGCTCGGGCGCGGGTTCGATCGGCTCACCGATCCGTGGGAGCCGATGATCTCCCTCTTCCTAGTGGTGCTCGCCGTGATGCTCGTGTGGGAGGTGGCTGCCGGCACCTGGGGCGCGCTCCCGTGGATGGTGGCGGTCACCTGGTTCCTGGCGTCGTCGTGGCTGATGCTGACGCCGATGGCGGCCATGCTCGGCGTCGTCGGTCTCGCCGCGGTTGCTCTGCGTTGGTACGACGTCGTCCGATCAGGTCATCCGGTCGAGCGTCGGAGGGCCTTCGTGTGGACCATCGCCGGCGTCGGAGTCCTGGTCCTGATGGCTCTGCCGACGGTCATCGAGCAGCTCACCTCGACGCCGGGGAACCTCACGGAGTTGCGTTCCGCCGCCACCTCACCGGCCTCGACCGTCGGGGTGTCGGGAGGATGGCGCGCGCTCCGGCTCCAGTTCGACCTCTGGGCGCCGTGGCTCGGTCGGTCCTTGCCGGTCACCTTCTCGAGTGAGGTCGACGGTTCCAGCGCGTTCGCCGTGCCGTCGGCTCTCGTGGTGTGGATCTCCTCGATGGTGGCGCTGCTGGTCGCCGGCCGCAGAACCCGTCGTTCGGGTGACGGTGAACGCGTGGTCGTTTCCGAAGCGCTCGGAGATCCGGCGCCGCCGTGGTGGCTCCACGCCGGCATCGGTGCGGTGTTCATCGGGCTCCTCGTCGGACTCTCGCTCTCCAGAGGCGGTGTCGCGGTCTGGTCGATGCAGCCGACGGCCGCCCTGGCCATGCTCCTGTGGCTGGCGACGGGTTGGACCGTCACTCGACTCGTCCTCGTGCGTCGTTCCGAGACGTGGAGCACGTGTACAGCGATGGTCCTCGCGGCTTCTCTGGTGGTCGTCGTCGCAGTCTCGACCGTGGCTGCCCTTCGCAGCGATCAGGGTCTTGACCGGCTCCCGGGGGCCTTGGCCGAGTTGGCCGACGCCGTGCCCGACGAGGTCCCGGTGGGATCGGGACCGTTCCTGGTCACGAGCGACGCGGAGGTCGACGAGGTCTTCGAGTCGGTTGACTTCGGCGTGGCCGAGTTGATCACGTCGCTTGATCGGCGCGGGGTCCGGACGGTCGTCGAGCCGGACCTGGCCCCGAGATTCGGCGGGCGTCGATCACAACCGGAACGGGCGGCCGGTGAGCTCCGGATCGAGTCCGGCGCCGCAAGGCCCGACGGCGACGGCTGGACGATGGTCCGACGGGTCGACCCTCTGACTCCCGGCGAACGCCGTCGACGTGGCGAGCTCGACCGTGAGATCGAGGAGGCGTCAAACGGTGCCGACGGTGCTGACCTCCTGCGGGTAGCGGCCGCTGACCCACGTCTTGCAGCCCTCCTGAGAGAGTCCGCTGATCTGCCGTCCGATCCGCCGTTGTCGCTCTGGTACCGCACGGCCCGCTGACCCGGCGCGTCCGGATCGGCGCCGATCCCCGCGGTAGACAGGCCCGTGATGATCATCGAACCAAGGGTCCGCTCCGTCGGGTCCATCGCGGTGCAGCGGCTGCTGCCCTGGCGGATGAGGCGAACGGTGGGGCCGTTCACCTTCCTCGATGTCATGGGTCCGACCGACTTCGCTGCGGGGGACGGGATGGACATCGACGCCCACCCGCACATCGGACTGTCCACGCTCACGTACCTCCTTGCTGGACGCGCCCGCCATCGTGACTCGTTGGGGACGGTTCAGACGATCGCAGCCGGCGAGGTCAACTGGATGTCCGCAGGCTCGGGCGTCTGCCACACGGAGCGGTCGTTGCCCGAGGACCGGGACGCCGGGTCCCGTCTGTGGGGACTCCAGTTCTGGGTGGCGTTGCCCGACGGGGCCGAGGACGGTCCGCCGACGTTCGAACACCTCGGCTCATCAGCGGTCCCTGTCGTCGAGGAGGGCCCATCCCGACTGCGGTTGCTGGTGGGGACCGGGTGGGGTGTCGCGTCACCTGTGACCGGCTCGTCGCCCCTGGTCCTCGCGGACGTGAGGCTTTCCGGAGAGGCACTTCCGCTGATCGGCGATCACGCCGAGTGGGCTGTCTTGGCGCTCGACGGCGCACCCGTCGTCGCCGGCGGAGCGTTGGACCCCGGCCGACTCCATGTGTTCGAAGCAGGTGAGGAGCGCGTCATCGGCGGTTCCGGGCGCGTGATCGTCATCGGCGGTGAGCCGCTCGGGCGACGTCACATCTGGTGGAACTTCGTCCACTCCGACCCGGGCAGGATCGAGGAAGCCAAGGAGCGTTGGCGCCGCCAGGAGTTCCCGAAGGTCCCGGACGACCACGATCCCTGGGTCCCGCTTCCCTGAACGGGCCGATCGCAATGAGTGCATCGGTCACAGACGACGCAGGATCGTCACTCGTCGAGCAGCGTCTCGAGCACGATCCACTGGCCGACCGTCCGCTGGAGCGGTGAGCACGACCACGGTTAGGTTGCCGCCCGTGGCGGAACAACACGACCTAGTCGTCATTGGTGGCAACGCCGGAGGGCTCTCGGCAGCGGTGACCGCCCGCGAGAGCGGGCTCGATCGCGTGACGGTGTTGGAGCGGGGGGTGTCGCTCGCTCTTCCCGGCGTCGCGGGCGAGTACGGACTCGAGGTCTCCTACGGCGAGACGGTCATCTCGGTCGACGTCGACACCGACGCCGGCGATGGGAGCGGCGCCGACCTCGTCGTCACCACACGACGTCAGTCGTACCGGACGCGCGCTGTGCTCATCGCGCTGCGCACCAGCAACCAGGGATGGACCCCTCCGATCCCGGTCGCCGACGGATCCCACGTCCACGTCGACGAGATCCCCGAACAGGCGAACGACGTCGACGTGCTCGTCGTCGGCCACACCGACCATGCCGTCGAGCTGACCGTCCGACTCGCCGACATGGGTGCCGGCGTCGTGCTGGCGGCCGGGGGCATGAACCCCCGTCGACTGTCGCCGATGGGCGCCCGGTTGCTGAACGACATCGAGCGCGAGCGTCGGGCGACGTTGCTCTACTCGTCGACCCCGCAGCAGATCGCGGACGTCGACGGGTTCCCGATGGCGTACTTCAACGACCGTCGCACTCCCGACCTTCAGTTCGACCACGTCGTGTTCTCGTCGGGTCGTCGGTCCGTGCAGCCCGAACACGTCGGCGCGACAGATGCAGCGCTCGCCACGGGCCGTGTCTGGTTCCTCGGAACACCGGACGAGACGCCCGACGGCATCCCCGCCGCGCCCGGAGCGTCGATCGGTCGCGAACTCGTCACGGCGGCGTTCCCCGAAGCCGCGGTGCCGGCGCCCGAGCCGTCGGCCTGGAGTCGTCACGAGGTGCCGGGTGTCGTCGACGACCTCCGTGAGCAGCACTACAACGCCACGATCACTCACTTCGAGCCGACGCACTCCGACCTCTGGGTCCTGAGGGTGCGACCGGACCACGGGTCCGTGTCTCACCTGCCCGGCCAGTACGCGTCGCTCGGCCTGGGCTACTGGGAGGAGCGGGTCGACGACGCCGTCGATCCCAAGCTCGACGAGAAGTGGGACAAGCTCGTCAGGCGTTCGTACTCGATCAGCCACAGGATCTTCGACGAGCACGGCTACCTTGCAGACGAGTCGGCCGCCGACGAGCTCGAGTTCTACATCGTGCTGGTGCCGCCGACACCGGACAACGTGCCCGGGCTGACCCCGCGTCTGGCGTTGAGGAAGCCCGGTGACCGCATCTACCTCGGCCCGAAGGTCGCCGGTCGCTACACGCTCGCCCCGGTGACGGACCCAGCCGACACGGTCCTGCTCCTCTCGACAGGTACGGGCGAGGCGCCGCAGAACGCGATGGTCACAGAGTTGCTCCGCAAGGGCCATCACGGTCCGATCGTCTCGGCGGTCTCGGTCCGTCAGTGGGCAGACCTCGGCTACCTCGACAAGCACCGTCAGCTCGAGTCGCGGTTCGCCAACTACCACTACCTTCCCTTGCCGACCCGCGAGCCCGACGTTCCCAAGCGCTACATCCAGGACGTCATCCGAGACGACGTGTTCGCCTCGGAGTTCGGCATCACCCTCGACCCGTCGAGCACGCATGTGTTCCTGTGTGGGAACCCGTCGATGATCGGCCTACCCGAGGAGGGCGAGGGTGGCGAGCCCGAGTACCCCGAGACGGTCGGGGTCGTGCAGCTGTTGGCGGAGCGGGGGTTCACCCTCGACCAGCGCAAGCAGCGCGGCAACGTCCACTACGAGGAGTACTGGTAGTCGGCTTCTGCTCCGGTTCCGGCCTCGGGCGTTCCGGTCCCGGTCGGTCCAGCTGCCTTGCTCTCGACCCCGGTTCCCAGCCATTCCCATCCCGTTTCGCGCTGCTAAGGAGCACGAACAATCGTCAGTATGCGAAGACGGGGTCAGGTGAAGGTGTGGTCCTCTGGTCGGAACCGGCTCGCCTTGAACCGGTAGCTGAACGAGAACCCCGGGTACATGGCGATGACCTTGCCCGAGTTGCTGTTCTGGTACCAGCTCGAGCAACCGCCCGACGCCCAAACCGTGCGTTCCATGGCCGAGTGGACCCAGGTCGTGTAGCGGTCCTCGGCCTCGGCAGTCGGCTCGATCGCGTGGTGGCCGCCTTCTCTCGTGCGGCGGATGCAGTCGAGTGCGTAGCGCAGCTGCGACTCCATGATGAACAGCGCCGAGGTGTGGCCGATGCCGGTGTTCGGGCCGAGCATGAGGAACATGTTCGGGAACCCGGGCATCGTCGTGCCCAGGTAGGCCCTCGGGAACTCGGCCCACAGGTCGCCGATCGGCACACCGTTGCGACCGGTGACCGAGAAGGTCGTCGCCCCGTCCGTGGCGTCGTAGCCGGTCGCGTAGACGATGGTGTCGAGCTCGACCTTCTCTCCCTTGGCGGTGACGATGCCCTTCGGGACGATCTCGTCGATGCCGTCGGACGAGTCGTGCAGCGTGACGTTCGGACGGCAGAACGCCGGGTACAGGGTCGACGACACGATGACCCGCTTGCAGCCGATCGTGTAGTCGGGCGTCACCTTGCGACGGATCTCGGGGTCGGGGATCTGCTTCTTGATGTGCGCGAGCGCCTGGCGCTTGGCGACCAGGTCGAGGAGCCCGGGCCAGTACTTGAAGCCGATCACCCGCGTCTCGAGACCGAGGTAGATCGCGGAGCGCACCGCTCCGTAGACGAACCGGTTCTTCAGCAGGCGCCGCTGCCATGGCGTGAACTTCCGATCCCGGCGGGGGAGCACCCAGTGGGGGGTGCGCTGGAAGACGTGCAGCTCGCCGACCTGATCCGCGATCGCCGGGATGATCTGCGCCGCGCTCGCCCCGCTGCCGACCACAGCGACGCGCTTGCCGGTCAGGTCGTCGTCGTGGTCCCAGGCGTTGCTGTGGAACGAGTTGCCCTCGAAGGTGTCGAGGCCGTCGAAGTCGGGGATCTTCGGGTTGCTCAGCGGGCCGGGGCCGAGGATGACGAACCGCGCGTGGTAGGTGCGGCCGTCCCGGGTGTCGATGACCCATTGGTGTGCGTCGTCGTCCCATGCCAGGGAAGAGACGTCAGCGTTCAGGTCGGTGCGATCGCGGATCCCGTGCTTGTCGATGACGTGGTTCGTGTACTCCTCGAGCTCGTCGCGTTCGGCGAACATCTGGCTCCACGGGTACGGCTCCGACGAGATCGAGTACAGCGGTGACTGAACGTCGACCGCCGCGCCCGGATAGGTGTTCTGGCACCACGTGCCGCCGAGGAAGTCGCGGCGTTCGAGGACGTGCCAGTCCCGGATCCCGGCCTTGTTCAGACCGATCACGGCGCTCTGGCCGCTGAAACCGCTGCCGATGACGATCACCTCGTACGAGGCGGCGTCGTTGGAAGCGGAGCGCTTCGAGACCGCGCTCTTCGGAACGGAACTGGTGGGACCCATGTGCATCCTCCCCTTGGCGGATGGTGGCGCCGCATCTGACACGACGCGTTGTCAGTTTCCGGGCCTACCGCCCCGAGGTCAAGGGTTCGGGAGGACGGTGTGTCGGATGACCCTCCGGTCCGACGTCTGTGACCTGCCCGACGTCGGTGAGCTGTTCGACGTCTGTGACGCCTGCCCGACGTCCGCGCAGGCGTGCGGTGTGCGGGACAATGGGGCGATGTCTCCGCCGCCTCGCGCGTCCAGGACCTACGGGGGAGTCCCCGCAGCGGTGCGGGTGGCGCGACGTCGCGACCAGTTCCTCGAGGCCGGCCTCGAGCTTTTCGGGACGGCCGGGTACAGCTCGACGAGCGTCCGAGCAGTCTGCCGGGAGGCGGGACTCTCGGAGCGCTACTTCTACGAGTCGTTCGAGAGCACCGAGGCCCTGCTCATCGGCGTCTACCAGCGCTGCACCGACGTGATGCACGACGAGATGCTGGTCGCTCTCTCCGGCACCGACCTGGATCCGGCGACGACCCCCGCTGCAGTCGAGCGCGTCGTGCGCACCACGCTCGAGGCCGTGTTCGCCTCGATCGCCGATCCTCGGGTCCTGCGGGTCTGCTGGTTGGAGATCCTGGGTGTAGGCCCGGCGGTGGATGCGACCTACATCGCCGGCATCGACCGCTTCGCCGGGACGGTCGCCGTGCTGATCGCGGGGTTGTACGACATCGAGATCGACGAGCGGTTGCGGCTGGTCGCCACCGCTCTGGTCGGGGCCGTGATGACGACAGCGGTTCGCTGGTACCTGGACGGTCAGACCGAGCCGGTCTCGACCCTCGTCGACGCCAACGCGATCGTGTTCGCCGGCGTCGCCGCCCAGCTCGGCGAGAGCATCCCGCAGCGCGGCGACTGACGGTCCCGCGTCAGGCCGGGCCGATGAGCTCGTAGATGCGATCAGGCGGGCGGGCCACGACGGCCCGATCTCCGACGATCACGATCGGCCGCTCGATGAGGCTCGGGTTGGCCGCCAACGCCTCGATGACCGCATCGTCGGAGGCATCATCCAGTCCGAGCTCGGCCCAGAGCGCGTCACCGGTCCGGGCCATCGTCCGGGGATCTTCCGTGCCGAGCAGGCCCATCACCCGTCGGATCTCGCCGCTGTCCGGAGGAGCGTCCAGGTAGTTCAGGTAGGACGCATCGACACCTCGTTCGGCGA
>CAZNQK010000050.1:0-2210 GCA_964575165.1 uncultured Aquihabitans sp.
CGTTGGTGAGCGCGTGGGTGGAGGTGTGGGGCACGGCTCCCGGCATGTTGCCGACCGCGTAGTGGACGACGTCGTGGAGCACGAACGTCGGCTCCGCGTGGGTCGTCTCGTGGGAGGTCTCGACGCATCCGCCCTGGTCGATGGCGATGTCGATGATGACGGATCCCGGCCGCATCGACCGCACCATGTCCTCGCTCACGACCGTGGGGGCGCGACCGCCCGGGAGGAGCACCGCGCCGATCACCAGGTCCGCCTCGGCGACGGTTCGCTCCACCGCACCCCGGTTGGAGGCGATGGTCGTGATGCGTCCCATCTGGATCTGGTCGACGTGGCGGAGCCGGTCGATGCTCTTGTCCAGCAGGTCGACCTCGGCCTCGAGCCCAGCGGCCATCCAAGCGGCGTTCCAGCCGACGTTGCCGGCGCCGAGCACGACCACCCGGGCCGGTCGCACGCCGGGGGCGCCGCCGAGGAGGACGCCCCTGCCGCCGTTGTGCCGTTCGAGGAAATGGGATCCGACCTGGACGCTCATCCGTCCGGCGACCTCGCTCATGGGTGCCAGGAGCGGCAGCGACCCGTCCGCGAGCTGGACCGTCTCGTAGGCGATGCCGGTCACCCCCGAGGTGAGCAGCGCTTCGGCCACCGCCGGATAGGCAGCGAGGTGCAGGTAGGTGAACAGGACGAGGTTGTCACGGAAGTACCCGAACTCTGACTCCAGCGGTTCCTTGACCTTGCACACCAGGCCTGCGCGTTCCCAGACCTCGGATGCGGAGTCGACGACGGTGGCGCCGGCCCTGCGGTAGTCGTCGTCGGGGATGCTGGAGTCCGCTCCGGCTCCGGTCTCGACGAGCACCTCCGAGCCGCCGTGCAGGAGCTCGCGCACGCCGTCGGGTGTGATGGCGACCCGGTGCTCGTCCGCCTTGACCTCTCGGGGGATGCCCACGGTGAGAGCTGCCATGTGCCCGACGGTAGCGTCGTCGTGGTGGAACGGGTCGGTGAGCGTGGGGCGCCGCAGCACGAGCTGGCGATGGTGGCGTTGCTGCTGTCGATGATGGGGCTCCTGGGCTGCCTGCCGGTCGGGGCGGCCGGACTGGCGCTGGGATACGTCCTCCGTGACCGCGCCCGCCGGGACGACGCCACCGCATCCGAGGATCCGGCGCTCAGTTGGGCGATCAGACTCGGATGGGCGGCGATCGCCATCTCGCTCCTGGCCCTGATCGCGCTCGGTGTGCTCGCCCTGGTCCGCAGCGACATGTGATCATCTCGAGTTCTGCGTTCTGTGTGCATCTCATGTCGTTGTGCGACGTGAGATGCACACAGAACGCAGGGAAACAGCGAAGGCGGTTACGGTTTGCCGACCGGGCACCGACATCCCGACCCAGGAGTTCCCGATGACCGACCTGACCGTTCCCCACCTGTTCTCGGTGCAGGGGAAGGTGGCCGTGGTGACCGGCGGGTCCCGTGGTATCGGCGAGATGATCGCCGGTGGGTTCCTCGCCAACGGCGCCACGGTGATCATCAGCTCACGCAAGGCCGACGTGTGCGATGCCACTGCGGAACGCCTCGCGTCGACCCACCGCGGGACCTGCCTGTCCATCCCGGCCGACCTGTCGGGCCTCGCCGGCGTGGAGGCGTTGGCGGCCGCGGTCGGCGAGCGGACCGACCACGTCGACGTGTTGGTCAACAACGCCGGCGTGTCGTGGGGCGCCCCGCTCGACGAGTTCCCGGAGATCGGTTGGGACAAGGTCTTCGACACCAACGTGAAGGGCGTGTTCTTCCTCACGCAGAAGCTGCTGCCACTTCTCGAGGCCGGAGCCACGACGGAGGACCCGTCACGCGTGATCAACATCGGCTCGATCGACGGCATCCGCACCCCGGTGTTCGACACGGTGTCGTACGGCCCGTCGAAGGCGGCGCTGCACGCGATGACCCGCCAGCTCGCGGCGAAGCTCGTCAAGCGGAACGTCCTGGTCAACGCGATCGCCCCCGGACCGTTCCCGACGTGGATGCTGAGCACCGGGGTGGGCACCGGTGGGGACGTCGAGGGGACCGACTGGGATGCGGTCGGGGCCATGACGCCGCGAGGCAGGGTGGGCTCACCCGAGGACATCGCCGGCCTCGCCATCTTCCTCGCGTCCCGGGCTGGCGCCTACACCGTCGGCGAGGTCATCACCTGCGACGGCGGGGCGGTCGTGTCGTGAGTGCGGTCGTGT
>CAZNQK010000050.1:2310-20752 GCA_964575165.1 uncultured Aquihabitans sp.
GCGGTCGTGTCGTGAGTGCGGTCGTGTACTGAGTGCGGTCGTGTCTTGAGCGCGGTCGTGTCCTGAAGGTCCTCGATGTCCAAGGTCTACATCCACGAGCTCGTAGACATCACCGGTCACGAGCGCGCCCGCTACATGCACCACATGACCGCCAACTGGTGCCCCGTCGCGCGTGAGGAGCGCAACCAGCTCTGCCTCGGCGTGTGGGCCACAGTCGGCTCCACCGGCGACTGGCCACAGGTCGTCAACATGTGGGAGCTCGACGGGTGGGACGGACTGGCTGCGAACTTCGCGCACGAGGCGGGGAGCGGCCGTGACCAGGATCCGTCGCTGGCCGAGTGGTGGTCCATCGCGGCGTCGATGCGTCGGGGCGGACACGACCGGATCGTCGTGGCCACCGACTGGACCAGCGGCGTCGAGGAGCTCTGCGCCGACGGCGTCCGCGGCGAGGTGTACGCCCATGAGCTGTTCGCGGTGCCGCCCGGGGGCTCGGGCGACCTTCTGGACGCCGTTGGATCGGTCGGGCGTTCAGCGGTCGAGTCATTGGGGCTTCGGCTCGTCGGGGCGTACGAGGTGGCGATGGCCGACCGGTCCGAGGCGGTCCTGATCTGGGCGATTCCCGACTGGCCCGCGTGGGCGGAGTACGAGCGGGCGTGGGAGCACGGCGCGGCCCTGGCCGATTGGAATGCGGCGCTGGTCGGGATGGGAGCGAGGTGGCGGCGTCAGCTGATGGTCGACGCCCCGTTGTCACCGCTGCGGATCGGCCGTCAGCCGGCCGAGTCGGACCGCCTCTCGCTCGACGACCTAGGTTGAGGGGACGGCGGCGGGGGGTCGCTGGTGCTCGGACCTGCACTCGGGTCGGTGCAGGCGGGATGGACGAGGGGAGAACATGGACCGCAGACGGTTCCTGACGGTGCTCGGAGCGGGCGCCGGGATGGCGGCAGCCGGGGTTCCGACGTGGGCGTGCAGCGCGACGCCGGCTCCTGATCCGCTGGCCGGCGGTCCCCTGGGAGCGCCCACGCCCACGCCGGGACGCGACCGCTGGGCGCGCGTGCCGCGTGCGTTCAACCGTCGGGTACGAAGCGAGCAGTCTACCGTCCCGCTGGACGTGCTCGAAGGTGAGCTCCCCGCAGACATGGCCGGTCACGTCTTCTTCCAATCGTTGTCGTTGACTGACGCCGACGCCGGCTTCAGCGGTGACGCGCTCGTGTGGCGGGTCGACCTCGATGGCGACGTTCCGATGATCACGTCGCGTCTGCTGCGCACCACCGACCTGATCCTCCACGACGCTGTGGTCGACACCGACCTCCGGTTCGAGTCGCGTGGCGTGTCCCGACTCGGCCCGCTCGGGATGCAGAACCAGGTGAACACCGCGCTCGTGCCCATCCACGGCAATCGACTGCTGGCCACCATCGACGGCGGCCGGTCCTGGGAGATCGACCCGGCGAGCCTGGCACCGGTCGGACCGGTCGGCCGGCTGGACGAGTACCACGCAATCGTCGACCTTCCGTTCAACCGCCACCTCTGCCCGCTCACGATCACGAGCGCCCACCCTCCCTACGACCCGGAGACCGGCGAGTTCTACGGCATCTCGCTATCGACGGTTCCGATCCCGGGCCTCATCTACTGCGAGATCCTCTGCTGGGACGGGGTCGGCGCCATGAAGCGGGTGCCCCTGACCACGCCTGACGGTGCGCCGGTCCTGCTGTCGCAGTCGGCGCACCAGATGTGCATCAGCCGCGATCACCTCGTGATCGCCGACACCTCGACGATCATCGAGTTCGGGAAGCTCATGTCGCCACCGCACTCCGCCGAGGCTGCCGAGGCACAGACCCCTCGACCGGACACGGTTCTGTTCATCGTCAGCCGCGACGAGCTGCGCGCGACGAAGGGGGGAGCGACCGCTGTCCACTCCGTGATCCCGCGGGAGTCGGGCCACCTGATGGTCGACTACGACAACGCTCCCGGGCGCATCGTCGTGCACAGCGCGCACACCTCGGCGATGGACTTCGCCGAGTGGGTCATGCCGACCGACCGTCATCCCGAGACCGGCGAGCCGGTCCGTGCCGATCTCGTCGACGCGATCACGCCGGTCAGCTACGACATCGGCGTGGTCGGCCGGTACGAGATCGACACCCGTTCCGGGACGGTGCTCGACCAGCAAGCGTTCTTCGACGACCGCACCTGGGGCAGCGGCGGACTGACGGCCCGCAACCCGCTGACGCCGAACGGGACCGTCGGCGACGTGTTCCATGCCAACTCGGGCATGCCGACAGACATCGCGGTCGAGCGGATGCACGCGGTGTTCACCTCGTACCCGCACCGGATCGTCCCCGACGCCGACCTGCCGTGGGAGGGCGTCCCGACCTCGCTGCTGCGCATCGACCACGACGCCGGCCGGGTCGCTGATTCGTACTGGTTCGACGGTGACCTATTCGGATGGACGCCGACGTTCGTGCCTCGAAGGGGATCGGCCAGGGGGTCGACCGACGGATACCTCGTCGTGGTCGTCTACTCCGACCGGGTCGACGCGGCGACCTCTGGCACCGAGCTGTGGGTGTTCGACTCGGCGAAGCTGTCGGACGGGCCTGTCGCCAGGCTCGGACGTGCCGACCTGGCGATGCCATTGACGTTGCACTCGGCCTGGCTCGACTCCACCAGGGCGACACGTCCCGACTACCGAGTCGACGTCGCCGCCGAACTGACCGAGCGAGCCGGCTCCTGGGTGCTCGACCCGAGAGTTGCCTCGATCGTGCGCAACGACGTGATCCCCGCGTACGACGCGGTCCGGGCCTGACCCGGGGTCCCCACAGCCAAACCCCCCTCTGTTCGAGTTCGCCTGCCGGTTCAGTCGGATCGGAGCGAGTCGAGCAGGACGGCTGCGGCGCGGTCGAACCGTTCGAGGTCGTGGAACGGCCGGGCGACGAGCACGGCGCCTTCCAGGCAGTCGACGATCATCCTCGAGGCGTCCACCGGTTCGCCGCGGATGGAAAGGGATCCATCCTCGCTGCCGTCGATCAGGACACCCTCGAGCCATCGCTCGTTCAGGTCGAAGAAGGCCAGCACCTCTGCCTGCATCGGCTCTGGGAGCGTGTCGTACTCCGCGGCGAGCATCCCGCACAGGCACATGCGCTGGTTCGACAGGACAGAGCGGTACAGCCCGGCGTATCCCTCGAGACGGTCGACCGGGGTGGAGGCTTCCATCGCGTCCAACCCGTCCAGGGCGTCACGGAAGCGCTCGGTGTAGCGATGCAGTACGGCCGTTCCGAGCGCCGCCTTGGTCGGGAAGTGGTAGTGGAGAGCGGGTTTCGTGACGTCGAGTCGGGCGGCAATGTCCGCATAGCTGAAGCCGTTGTACCCCCTCTGTTGGACGAGGAGCTCGGCCGCGTCGAGGACGCGCGTCGCGCTGTCGCTGTGACCGTCCTTCGCGTCGATGGCCATACAGGCAAGATAGTCCTTGAAGCTGACTTACCAATAGGTCAGGATCATGGGGCTGGAGGAGGACGGTTCCGAATGGTCGATGCCGGCACCGCCGGCACGAAGGAGGAGTTCAGATGTCGACCACAACGGCGATGACCACGACGCATCGCAGCTTCCCTGAACCCGACGAGGTCCGTGAGTTCCCCCACGGGCGAGCCGAGGTCCTCCACATCGGAGGTGGCGACGTGATGCGCCTGACGCTCCAACCCGGTTGGCGCTGGTCGACCGATCTCAAGCCGATCGCTGGCACCGACAGCTGCGAGGCGCCGCATTTCCAGTACCACCTCGCAGGTCGGATCCGGATCCTGATGGACGACGGGACAGAGATCACGGCCGGTCCGGGCGATGTCACGCTGGTGCCGAGCGGACACGACGCGTGGGTCGTCGGGGATGAAGACGTGGTCGTGGTGGACTGGCACGGAGCCAGTCGCTACGGACTCGCGCCAGACGCCTGATCCACGCCGGATCGCAGCACCCCGTCCTACGGCGTGCCGTCGTCGAGCTCGGCGGCGACTTGCCGTGCCACGGTGGCGAGGTCCTCGGGCAGCTCGTCGATGCGTTCCAGCTCGTCGGAGAAGCGGAGTCGTGGTCGGTCCTCGGCGGCCACGGCCCGGGGCATCCAGGCCGAGTGCAGCACGAACGGCACGGTGGCGCCGCCTGCGTCGAGAACGGCCACCGGACCCCGGCCGACCCCGTCGGCGTCGAACACCTCGACGCGGAACCCGGCGTCGTTCATCACCGGCACGACCACCCAGCCGTCGTGTCCGCCAGGTGCTGACCCGGCGTAGCGGCTCGCACCGTCCACTCCCGGCTCTCGGGGGACGAAGATCGGCGACGTCGGGAAGTCGTCCATCTCGAGCTCGTGCACCGACGTCACGGACAGGTCGTCGCGCGTGCAGCTCATGACCAGGGGCGCCGTCTCGTCGTCCGGCCACTCGGTCCGGTCGACGCGATCGCCGTAGACCGCCAGCATCCGCTGGAACACGGCCTCGGGGCGCCATCCCTGGTTGACCATGTGGTGCAGGGTGGGCGCGGCCATCCCCTCGGCGCTCCAGTCCATGGCGTTCAGCTGGCGGGTCCACAGCAGCGACGGGTCACGCAGCTCGGCCCGGTGCGTGACCTCTCCCGTCGCCGGATCGAACTCGACGACCGTGTTGCGATCGGGGCTCATCGGGAATCCGTACAGCCCGGCCAGCGCCGGGTCGCACGGCCGTCCCAGAGCGTCGAGATCCCCCGCTCGTTGGGTCATGGCGATGTCGGCGTTCTCGGTGTGCTCGAACAGGACTCGCACGCCGTCGGTGTCGTCGTAGGTCGCGTAGTAGTGGTTGATCTCCGGGGCGATCCGGAACACCTCGCATCTGACCGGTTGCCCGGGAGCGGTGGCTTCGATCTCGTCCTTGCGGATCAGGTACAGCGGCCCTTCGTGGTTGTTGGGCTCGGTCCGCTCTCCGCCCGTCAGGACCTGCGGTTCCACCTTGAACGCGCAGTCGCCGACCACCAACCACTCCCTGGTCTGGGTGATCGTGTGGACCGACTGCGGGATGACGGCGCCTTCGATCGGCCACGACTCGATCGCTCCCTCGCCGTCCCAGCGCACGACGTGCAGTTGGCCGAAGAACGTGTTGACGCTCCAGAGGACGTCGCGGTCGGGATCGATGACCGGGTGAGACGTCGACATCACCATCGGCAGGATGGGCTGAGGTGCGATCTCGAACACCTGCCACTGGTCGCGGTGGCCGACCTCGCCGAGGAACCCCATCGTCACCGGGTCGACCTCGACGGGGCGTCCCACGTCCCAGGTCGTGAACAGCCGGTCGCCCCACGGCAACGGAGCCGTGTTCGCTGCGTTGAGCATTCCGAACGGGGACTGCACTCCGACCATCGTCGGGGTGAACACGTCGGGTCGCTTGGCCCGAAGCCGGGCCGAAGGAGTGTCGATCCGACCCTGCCTCCAGGCGAAGCTGTCCGTCGGGGCGCCGTGGGTCCCGGGCGTCAACGACAGCCGGTAGAGCATCCCCTCGCCGAAGAACGGGTGCGGTCCATCGAACGTGTCGGGGTGCGGGGCGCTGATGAACATCTCCCCGCCGAGCCCTGCGGGCCAGGTCCCGGCGACCAGCTGGAGGTCGTGGTCGGTCGGGGTGTCGCGGGACAGCAGCGTGCGAGGGATCGGCATGACGCGCAGTCAAGCCGGTCATCCCCGTGCGGGCAACGGATGACCGTCGAGTGCTCGAAGGCTCGACTGCTCGAAGGCTTGGCAGATGGAAGGGTCGGAGACTCAGCTGAACGGACCGTTGGTGACCAGGTGCGCGATGTCCTCGACGAGGAGGACCGTCAGGAGGCCGATCACGCACACCGCGATCGCCGAGACCTGCCAGCGCCACCGGTGGTCCACCTCGAAGAAGCGCCGGATCGTGAACACGTCGCAGGTCATGGCGATGGTCCCGATGACCACTCCGAGCAGAGGTCCGATCCCCGTTGCGATCCCGACGAACGGCAGCACGAACGGGAAGATCACGTAGGTGAGCGTGCAGCGCGTCGCCGAGATCAGCATCGAACGCTGGAAGGTCGCGTACGCCGCTGCGTCCGAGACTCCGACGGGGCGCTCCTGGATCCGCAGGACCGCCCGCACGATGTCGTCCGCACGTGACCGCCGGACCGATCCGGGGGCGTGGTGGATCGGGCATGCGTCCGCATCCGCCGACACCGGTGTGCCGAGCCTCGCCGTGTGGTCGATCGGGCACCGGGACGGCGAGACAGGAGGAGGCGTCGTGGGACGTGCGCTCGTCGTCGGTCCGGTGGGCCTCGGAGGCGTCGCCATCGGTCCTTCGATTGCCGGAACGGAGCTCACGACGTCACCCTGACGGGCGACGTGCGGCGGGGACGGACGCGGAACATCGGTCAGATGACACCGAGCTCGACCATGGCATCGGCCACAGTGCGGAACGAGCTGATGTTGGCGCCGGTGACCAGATCTCCCGGACGACCGTAGAGCTCGGCGGTCTCGAAGCATCGACGGTGGATGTCTGCCATGGTCGAGGCGAGGCGCGTCTCGGTCTCCTCGGCAGTCCAGCGAGACCGGGTCGCGTTCTGCTGCATCTCGAACGCCGAGCAGGCCACGCCACCGGCGTTCGCCGCCTTGGCCGGTCCGAAGGCCACCTCCGCCCGGTGGAACACCTCGATGGCCGCAGCCGTCGACGGCATGTTGGCCCCTTCGGCGACAGCTCGACAGCCGTTGCGCACCAGAGCGGTGGCCTGGTTGCGGTCGATCTCGTTCTGCGTAGCCGACGGCATCGCGATGTCGCACGGGACGTTCCATATGTCCCCGCCTCCGAAGAACTCCGCCGTGCCGACGGCCGCGGCGTAGTCCTTGACTCGGCCGTAGTGGTGCTTGATGTCGGCGAGGACCTCCAGGTCGATGCCGCTGTCGTCGTGTACGAACCCGTCGGAGTCGGAGCAGGCGACGACCTTGCCCCCCAGCTGGCGCACCTTCTCGATCGTGTGCAGCGCGACGTTGCCGCTCCCGGACACCACGACGGTGCGGCCGTCGAACGACTCGCCACGGGTTGCAAGCATCTCTGCGGCGAAGAACGTGCAGCCGAAGCCCGTGGCCTGCTCCCGGATCTGGGCGCCGCCGATCCCGATGCCCTTGCCCGTGAGCACGCCGAGCTCGGCCCGGCCGGTGATCCGCTTGTACTGGCCGTACATGTAGCCGATCTCGCGGCCGCCGACGCCGATGTCGCCGGCGGGCACGTCGGTGAGGTGGTCGATGTGGCGGTACAGCTCGGTCATGAAGCTCTGGCAGAAGCGCATGAGCTCGTCGTCGGTGCATCCCTTCGGGTCGAAGTCGGCACCGCCCTTGCCTCCGCCGATCAACATCCCTGTGAGAGCGTTCTTGAACGTCTGCTCGAAGCCGAGGAACTTCATGGTGTCGAGGGTGACCGACGGATGGAACCGCAGCCCACCCTTGTACGGACCGAGAGCGCTGTTGAACTCGACCCGGAAGCCTCGGTTGACGTGAACGCGGCCCGTGTCGTCCTGCCACGGGACCCGGAAGATCAGCTGACGTTCCGGCTCGACCAGTCTCTCCAGGAGTCCCGGCACGGAGTACTCGGGGTGACGGACCAGCAGCGGTTGCAGGCTCTCGAGCACCTCGGCGGTGGCCTGGTGGAACTCCGGTTCAGCAGGGTTGCGCCGGACGATGTCGGACAGGATCCGCTCGATCACGGGACTGGTCATCCGGCCATCCTTCACGATCCGGGTGACCGGGCGCACTTCGACGGGTGTCACACGCCCTCGATCCCGCGTTCATCCCCGGGGTGCCCGGGAGGGGTCAGGAGCGGTGGCGATCCAGGAAGGCGAGGACTGCTGAGTTGAAGACCTCGTTGCGGTCGCCGACCACCATGTGGCCGGCGCCGGCCACGTCCGCGTACTCGGCGTGCGGGACCCGTTGGAGGAAGTCGCGGGCGCCTTCCTCGCTGAGCAGGTCGCTCCGTCGACCCCGGACCAGGAGCGTCGGAACGGTGAGCGCGTCTGCCGATCGTTCCAGCAGGTTCGGCTCGACGACCGTCGATCGGGTCTCGTCGGACGAGCCGAACTTCCCGCTCACGAACGCAGGATCCCAGTGCCAACGCCAGCGTCCGTCGTCGCCCTGACGCAGGTTCTTGGCCAGCCCCGACAGGTCGGTCGGACGGGGGCGGTTGGGGTTGTACGCGGCGATGACGTCGGCGGCCTCGTCGAGGGAGGCGAACCCGTCGAGGTTGCCGATCATGAACGCTCCGATCCTGTCGGTGCCATCGGACTCGAGTCGGTGGGCGACGTCGACGAGCACGAGCCCCCGAGCGAGCTCACCCTGCGGGTCAGCCCCTGCGATCGCGACCATCGCCGATAGCCCCCCGAGCGATGCTCCGACGAGCACCGGTGGCCGCGGGAGCGAGCGGGCGATGGCGGTGGTGTCGGCGGCGAAGGCTTCGAGCGTGTAGTCGCCGTCAGGTTCCCATTCGCTGTCGCCGTGGCCGCGCAGGTCGACCGACCACGCCCGCCAGCCGGCGTCGACCAGATAGCGCCACGTACCGGTCCAGGAGTGACGGGTCTGGCCGCCCCCGTGGAGTAGCACCACGGTCGGGCCGTCCTCCGGACCGTCCACGTCCGCTGCGAGGAGGAGACCTCCCGATCCGACCAGGTCAGTGCGCACCGGGGCACCGTACCGTCGCTCGTGACCGGATCAGGCCGAGCAGGACGTGAGCACCGTGTCGGCGAAGCGTCGCAGGGCGTCGACCTTGGTGTGCAGCGGCTCGGTGTCGGGACCGGTCATGTAGGGCCAGCGGAAGCCGACGATCACGTCGGTGACGCCGATCTCTTCGAGGCGTCTCACCCCGTCGACGGTGAAGCCCTCGGCCGTGATCACCTGCACCTGGAACGGCTCGCCCGACCGGTCCGAGTCGGAGCGCAGCTCCAGGACCCGGCGGACCAGTGCGTCGAGGTCGTCGTCGCCACCACCGTGGATCCAGCCGTCCAGGCGCGCGGCGCGGTGCAGGGCTGCTTCGGAGTGGCCGCCGGCGAGGATCGGCACGCGCTCGGTCGGAACCGGGCAGATCTTGGCCGACGGCATGTCGAACGCGTCGCCGTGGAACTCGTGGAATCCGCCGTCGAGCAGCTCCGAGACCATGTCGATGCACTCGTCCATGCGTCGGCCCCGTCCCTGCCACGGGGTCCCGGTCATCTCGTAGTCCTCGATCCACGGGCTGACGCCGACGCCGAGGGTGAGACGGTTGTTGCTGAGGACCGCAGCGGTCGATGCGAGCTTGGCGGTGTGGAGCGGATGACGGATCGGCAGCTTCAGGACCGAGATCGTGAAGCGGATCCTCTCGGTGACCATCGCGAGCGCGCTGATGAGAGCGAACGGTTCCAGGAACGGCTTGTCCTCGAGGAACTCCCTGGATCCGTCGGGGGTGAAGGGGTATCGCGAGTCGGAGACCTCGGGGTAGGCGACCGAATCGGGGACCAGGAAGGCGTGGTACCCGGCGTCCTCGGCGGCCTGGGCCAACGGGGCGTAGAAGGCCGGGTCGGTCATGGCCTCGGCATAGGTGAACCTCACGTCATCCCCCTGGGGTGGCTCAGCGTCAGCGACATGCGGGACCGTAACAAGAGAGCGAGCGGTCCGGAGATCTAGACGAGAGGCGACAGCGACGGGGTGAGGAGGGCGACCGACACGACCGCAGGCCGCGGCTCCCACGGCACGGGCGACTCCCCGTGATGCGTCGCACGGTCCACGTGGGTCTGCGAAGCTCGATCCATGCTCAGCTACGAGGAGGCCGGCCGCTCGGTGACGTCGACGGGCGCGCCGTTCGAGACGATCGACGTGGACGTCATGGGCATCCGCAGGACCGTGTTCCGCAACGCGCCGAACAGCCTCCGCGGGATCGTGGTCGGTGCAGCGGCCAGGGGCGACGACACCTTCCTCGTCTACGAGGACGAGCGTTGGAGCTTCGACAGGTTCGGCCGGGAGGCCGCCGGTCTGGCAGCGGCTCTGGTCGACCGGTACGGGATCGGTAGGGGAGACCGGGTCGCTGTGGCGATGCGGAACCTCCCCGAGTGGGTCGTCTCCTACGCGGCGGTCGTGTCGATCGGAGCGATCTCGGTGAGCTGCAACGCTTGGTGGACCGAGGACGAGATGGACTTCGCGCTGCGCGACTGCGGTGCCTCGTTGTTGATAGCGGATCCGGAGCGCGTCGAGCGCAGTCGTCGGACGTGCGGTGACCTCGGCATCCCGACGATCGCGGTGCGGGCCCTTCCCGACGCCGATGCTGGAGCGGTCGGAGCGGCCGGCGCCACCGGCTCGAGCCCGCTCGAGCACTGGTCGGACGTCGTCGACCCGACGGCGCAGATGCCAGCGGTCGACATCGACCCCGACGACGACGCCACCATCCTCTACACCTCGGGCACCACCGGGAGCCCGAAGGGCGCGGTCTCGACGCATCGAGCCGTCGTCCAGGCGCTCATGGGCTACGCCTGTCGCACTGCGCTCGACAAGGCCCGTGACCCCGACCGGGTCGGAGGACTCGGTCCGCCGTCGTTCATCCTCGTCGTACCCCTGTTCCACGTGACCGGTTGTGTTCCCGTCATGTTGAGCTGCATGGCGGGCGGCCTGAAGCTCGTGATGCTGCACAAGTGGCAGCCCGAACGGGCACTCGAGCTGATCGAGCGCGAGGCAGTCACCAACTTCGTCGGGGTGCCGACGCAGAACGTCGACATGCTGAACTCGCCCGACTTCGACCGCTATGACACCTCGTCGCTCCGTGGGGTCGGCGGTGGCGGGGCCCCGGCGCCACCCGAGCTCGTCCAGCGGATCGCCACGACCTACCGATCCGCTGCGCCCGGCATCGGCTACGGCATGACCGAGACAAACGCCTACGGACCGCAGAACGGTGGCGCCGACTACCTCGAGCGTCCGACGAGCGCCGGGCGCACCACCCCGATCATGGCCGTCGAGATCCGGGACCCGATGGGTGAGCCGGTCCCCGTCGGCGAGGTCGGCGAGATCTGGTTCAACGGACCGAACCTGATCCGGGGCTACTGGAACCGTCCCGATGCGACCGACGAGGTGCTGGTCGACGGGTGGTTGCGCTCGGGTGACATCGGTCGGCTCGACGCCGACGGGTTCGTCTACGTCGAGGACCGCCTCAAGGACATGGTGCTGCGCGGCGGCGAGAACGTCTACTGCGCCGAGGTCGAGGCGGCCTTCCACGAGCACCCGGCGGTCCACGAGGTCGCGGTGTTCGGCGTCCCCCACGAACGGCTCGGTGAGGAGGTCGCCGCGGTGGTGATGCTCCGCACCGGCTCCTCGGCGACGGAGCAGGACCTCCTCGATCACGTCGGATCCCGCCTCGCTCCGTTCAAGGTGCCGTCGAGGTTGCGGATCACCGACGAGCCGCTCCCCCGCAACGCCGCCGGCAAGTTCCTCAAGCGTGACCTCCGCGACCTCGAGGCGTCGCTCTCGGCCTGAGTCGTCCTCCACTCCTCCCCCGGTCCAGTTCACGAGGGGTGGTTCGTGCGGTTGGCGTGCGGTGGGCCCGGAGGGGCGCCGCTACCTTGAGCGGCGATGAGTGCAGAGACCAAGACCAACCCCGGCAACTTCTTCGAGGACTTCACCCTCGGTCAGCGGATAGACCACGCGACCCCCCGGACCGTCACCGACGGCGACCGGGCCCTGTACGGCGCGCTGTACCCCACGCGCTTCGCGCTGCCCTCGTCCGACGAGTTCGCAGCGACCAGCGGTCTGGTCCCCGCTCCGGTCGAGGAGTTGATCGGGTTCCACATCGCGTTCGGCAAGACGGTGCCCGACGTGTCGCTCAACGCCGTGGCCAACCTCGGCTACGCCGAGTGCCGGTTCCACCGTTCGGTCCGCCCCGGGGACACGCTCCGATCGAGCTCCGAGGTCATCGGCCTCAAGGAGAACAGCAACGGCCGCACCGGCGTCGTGTGGGTCCGTTCGACGGCCACCGATCAGGACGGTCGCACCGCGATCGACTGGGCACGCTGGGTGATGGTCCGCAAGCGCGACGAGTCCGCTCCGGCCCCCGAGTCGGTGGTTCCCGATCTGGCGCCGTTCGTGGCCCCCGAAGACCTGATCGTCCCCGAGGGACTCGACTTCACCTCCTCCGACGACGTCGCGGCGGGGTCGCCGTTCCGGTTCGGTGACTACTCGGTGGGGGAGAGGATCGACCACGTCGACGGCGTCACGCTGTCCGAGGCCGAGCACATGATGGCCACCCGCCTCTGGCAGAACACGGCCAAGGTGCACTTCAACACCGAGGCGCGTGACGACGGTCGGCGGCTGATCTACGGCGGGCACGTCATCTCGATGGCCCGGGCGCTGTCCTTCAACGGGCTCGCCAACGCGCAGCTGATCGCTGCGATCAACGCCGGCGCCCACACCAACCCGGCCTTCGCCGGCGATACCGTCTACGCCTGGTCCGAGGTGCTGGACACGGCCGAGACGTCAGCTCCTGGAGTCGGCGCGCTCCGCCTGCGGCTCGTCGCGACGAAGGGCCGGGACGAGTCGATGACGCTGAAGGGCGAGGACGGCAAGTACCTGCCGCACGTCCTGTTGGACCTCGACCTCTGGACGCTCTGCCCGCTCTGACCGCCCGGCCTGCAACACGCTTTGGCGGGCGGGTCGTCGCTGAGTCCGCTCAGATGAACTTCGTGACCCAGCCGTTGCGACGGAACCGTCGGAGCTGGTGGGCCAGGAACCAGGCGGTGGCGACCAGGATGACGAGTGTGCCGGCTGCAGCGATCGAGAGCTGCCCCCAGGCCACGACGTGGTCCTCGATCCCGATCCGCACAGCGTCGAACACATGGGTCAGCGGTATCGCCCGGGCGACGACCTGCAGCACCGGTGGCAGGGACTCGACCGGGTAGAAGACACCCGACAGCGGCATCAGCAGAACGAGCGTTCCCCATGAGAACACCTCGGCCCGGTCGCCGTACTGGAGGGTCAGGCCGACGACGAACAGCGCGATGGCCCATCCGAACAACAGCAGCAGCGCGGCGCTCGGGATCAGGACGATGCCGGCGGTGGTGGGCGACACGGCGAAGAACGCCACGCCCACCCCGCTGATGACGGCGACGGCGATTGCTGTGCGGAGCAGCCCGACCAGTCCGAACGAACCGAGCAGCTCGCGCTCGGTTAGCGGGGTGGCGATCAGGTTCATCAGGTTCCGGGACCACACCTCGTCGAGCAGGCCGAACGAGCCGGCGAGCGTGAGCTGCCAGACGAGGTGGAACAACAGGATGCCGGTGACCAGCAGCACGACGGGGCCGTCGCCGACTCCGTAGGCCACGCCGATCGACCCGAACAACAGCCCGTCGACGAGCGGCAGCGCCAAGAGCAGGAACCAGAAGTCGGGGTTGCGGCTCTGCGAGAGAAGGCTGCGTCGCACCATCGCCCTGATGCGGAGCGACGAAGCCCTGCGACCGGTTGCGCTCCGGGCCGATCCTGCCGGAGTCGGTCGTGGCGCGGTCGGTGGTTGTGAATTCGGTGGTTGTGAAGTCGGTGTGCTCACACGGCCTCCTCTCGGAGCCGCGCCGCCTCGGCGAGGAACATCGCCTCGAGGTCCGGGTAGCCGTGTTCGGTGACGACTTCATCGGGCGGTCCGTCGGCGATGATCCGGCCGCGGCGCAGAAAGACGACCCGGGTGGTGAGCTCGGCGACCTCTCGCATGTCGTGGCTGGTCAGGAGCAGCGTGGAGCGGTGCTCGGTGTTCATGTGCTCGAGCCGGTCCCTGACCCGCATGGCCACGTCGGGGTCGAGCGACGCGGTCGGCTCGTCGAGCACGATGAGGTCGGGCTGGTGGATGACGGCCTTGGCGAAGCCGACGAGCGTTCCCTGACCCGACGACAGCGACTCGACTCGTTGCTCGGCGAGCGACGCGATCTGGAGCTCGTCGAGCACCTGGGCGGCGCGGGTCGACGGGTCGTCGACTCCGTAGAGTGCGCCGAACAGCTCGAGCGTCTCGGTGACGGTCAGTCCTGCGGGTAGCGGCAGGTACCCGGCAGCGAAGCCGACCCGGCCCATGGCGCTGCTCCGTCCATCGGGCAGGCGGCACCCGGCGAGGTCGATCGTGCCCTCGTCGGGGTCGATCGCCCCGAGGAGCATGAGCAGGGTGGTGGTCTTGCCCGCACCGTTCGGTCCGACGATGCCGACCCGTTCGCCACGGTGTATGCGGATGCTGACGTCGTCGACGGCCTGGGTCTCGTCGAAGCGCTTGCGGAGTCCGACCGCGTCGAGGATCACCTGATCGGATCGGCCGTCCGACCCGACATCGGGGTGAGTGGTGACCGGGCCCATGTGGGCAGTCTCGCCGGTGACGGCGGTCACCTGCACCCGCGTTTCCGCCCGCCCCATCCCGATTTTGTGTGTATCTCACGTCGCCCCACGACGTCAGATACACACAAAATCGGTTTCGGAGCATCAACTGGGTGAAAGAACATTCACCCTGTCGAGGTACGGGTCGTCGTTCGTCGTGAGGGTGACGGCGCCGAGGTCGGCGTCGGGCTGACAGCATCTGGACCCGCTCAGGCGGACGAACCCGAAAGAGAGAACCCCATGGCCCAGTACCTGATCTCGGTGTGGCACGACGAGGACTACGCGAACGAGATGGAGACGATGGCACCCGACGCCATCGAACGGATGCACGCACAGGTGGGAGCGTTCAACGAGGAGGTCCAGTCCGCCGGTCAGTGGGTCTTCGCCGGAGGCCTCGTCTCGGCGGTGTCGGCGACGGTCGTTCGACCCAACGGCGATGGCACGGTGTCGATGACCGACGGGCCCTACGCGGAGGGCAAGGAGATGATGGGCGGGTTCTGGGTCGTCGACGTGGCGGACCTCGACGCGGCACTCGACCTCGCACGGCGCGGAGCCCTGGCGTGCGAGGGCGCCGTCGAGGTGCGACCGTTCCAGGGGTGACCGAACCCTCGGAGCATTCCGGGATCGCCGACGAGCTGGATGCGGTGCACCGTCGCGAGGCTGGGCGGTGCATCGCCACCCTCGTGCGTGTCCTCGGCGACGTCGACATCGCCGAGGACGCCGTCGCCGAGGCCTTCGCTCTCGCCGCCGAGCGCTGGCCTATCGACGGGATGCCCGACAACCCGGGGGCGTGGATCACGACCACCGCCCGCAACCGGGCGATCGACCGACTCCGACGCGAGTCGCGACGGGACGAGCGGCACCTGGCGGCCCATCGACTCCGGGAGCCGGAGATGGTGGACCGCGACGGGAACGATGACCGGGCACTGGCCGTCCTCGATGCCTACGTCGAGGTCGTGGCCGACGACCAGCTGCGGCTCATGTTCCTGTGCTGCCATCCGGCTCTGTCGCCCGACGCGCAGGTCGCGCTGACCCTTCGACTGCTCGGCGGTCTCACCGTCGCGGAGATCGCCCGCGCCTTCCTGGTCCCCGAGGCCGCGATGGCTCAGCGGATCGTCCGGGCCAAGCGCAAGCTCCGCGACAACCACGCCCCCTACCGGATCCCCCGGGACGCCGAGCTGCCTGACCGGCTGGCCCCGGTCCTCGCCGCCATCTCGCTGGTGTTCACCGAAGGTCACCGCTCGAGCTCGACGACCGACCTGCTGCGAGTCGACCTGTCGACCGAGGCGATCCGGCTCGGTCGCGTCCTGGCGGAGCTGATGCCCGACGAGCCCGAGGTGGCCGGGCTCCTGGCGCTGATGCTCCTGACCGACGCTCGTCGTCCGGCTCGCCTGGCCGACGACGGATCGCTGGTGCCTCTCGCGGAGCAGGATCGCTCTCTGTGGGACAAGGCGCTGATCGTCGAGGGCCATCAGATCGTCCGGTCGTGCCTGAGGCGGAACCAGCCCGGGCCGTTCCAGGTGCAGGCGGCCATCGCCGCTGTCCACGCGGATGCGTCGAGGTGGTCCGACACCGACTGGAGTCAGATCGTGGCGCTGTACGACCGGCTCCTCGCTCCGCGCCCGACCGGCTCGGTACCTGACGTCGTCGTGGTGACGAACCGCGCAGCTGCCGTCGGGGAGCGTGACGGGGCGGAGGCCGGGTTGGAGGCGCTCGACCTGCTGGCGGGCCGGGAGTCTCGGGCGTCGGTGGAGAGCTACACCCCGTACCACGCGACGAGGGCCGAGCTGCTCGCCCGGGCCGGTCGTGTGAGTGAGGCGATCAGCGCCTACGACCGCGCGATCGCGACCACGTCGGTCGAGTCGGAACGGGCGTTCCTGTCCGGACGACGCGACCGCCTCTCCTGACCGTCTCGCTCCTGGGCTTCTGACTGTCGTTCCGGTCGCTGGGGGGACCAGAACGACAGCCAGAACGAGAGGGGAAGGCGGGGAAGGCGGCGGGCTACCTTGGGCGAGATGACGCTCACCGATGAAAGCGCCGGAGTCGGGCTACCAGTCGGGATCCCCGACGAGGAGTGGGCGGATCCTGACGACCCGGCTGCCGCGTCGGCTCGCTATCACGAGTACACCTCGGCCGCCGATCCGATCGGCTCCGGGTACACGCCCGTCCTGTCTGTCTGCACCATGGCGTCGGGTCTCGTCGGCGACCATCCGACCGGCATCGAGCACTTCGACCTGTCGGACGACCTGGGTGTCGCCACACCCGGCGTGTCTGGTCCGGCCACCAGCCCAGCACTGCTCGCATCCTTCCTGCACATCCTCCCCGGTGAGGTCGTGACCACCGAAGCCATCGCCACCTCGGAGCTGCACATCGTGCTCCGTGGCCGGGGCGAGACCGACCTCGCCAACCGATCGATCCGCTGGGCCTCCGGAGACGTGGTCGTGTTCCCGGCAGGACTCCCGGCGGTGCACCGGGCCGACGACGTGGGTGATCCCGTCGTGATCTACCGAGTGACCGACGAGCCGCTCCTGCGCTACCTCGGGGTCGTACCCACCGAGGCCCGTTTCGCCCCCACGCGATGGCCGGCAGCGGACATCCGGCGCGAGCTCGACACCGTCGCCGCCGATCCCGCTGCTGCGAACCGCAACCGGGTGAGCATCCTGTTGGCCAGCGAGGCGCACCCGCAGACGCTCACGGCTACCCACGTGCTGTGGGCCATGTACGGGTTGCTGCCCGTGGGTGCCGTGCAGCGAGCTCATCGTCATCAGTCCGTCGCTCTCGACCTCATCGTCGAGTGCGAGCCCGGCTGCTTCACGCTCGTCGGCCACGAGGTCGACCCCAACGGCGACATCGTCGAACCGCAGCGAGTGGACTGGGAGCCTGGTGGCGCCTTCGTCACGCCTCCCGGCATGTGGCACGCTCACTTCAACGAGTCGGGTGCACCGGCACGCCTGTTCCCCGTCCAGGACGCAGGGCTGCACACCTACCTCCGTTCACTCGACATCCGGTTCGTCCGGGGTTGAGCACCTCGTCGTCCGAGGGCTCGACGCCTACGGGCGCCACCGACCGCAACGCCGTGACGGTGCCAGGGGTCGGACCCACCGCCGTCGATGTCCGGTCGGGTCTGCCCCTGGCGGTGCTGTCCGCAGCCAGCTTCGGTCTGTCGGGCTCGCTGGCAGCGTCGTTGATGCTCGTCGGCTGGACGGCGGGTGCTGCCGTGACGGTGCGCGTGGTCATCGCAGCGGTGGTGCTGGTCGTTCCCGGGCTGCGGGCGATCGGCGGTGACTGGTCGATCCTGCGGCGTCGGGCTCCGACGATCGTCGCCTACGGGGTCCTTGCGGTGGCGGCGACCCAGCTCTGCTTCTTCTACGCGGTCGAGCGGCTGCCCGTCGGAGTCGCCCTGCTCGTCGAGTACACGGCACCGATCGCCGTCGTCGTGTGGACGTGGCTGGTCCACCACCACCGACCGAGCGGGTTGACCGTCCTCGGAGCGGCGATCGCCGTGTGCGGGCTGCCTCTCCTGTTGGACGCACGTGCAGCGGTGAGCTCCGGTGACGGTGTCGACGTGGTCGGGGTCGGCTGGGCCCTCGCCGCCATGGTCGGCGCCGCTGCCTACTTCGTCATGTCGGCTGACCATTCGACCGGGCTACCTCCCATCACCCTTGCTGCGGCCGGGTTGGTCGTGGGAGCGGTGGTCCTCGGGACCGCCGGGCTGGCCGGGGTGCTGCCGCTGTCGATGTCGACCGATCGGGTCCCGTACCGGGGTGTGGCGGTGCCGTGGTGGTTGCCGGTCCTGGTGCTCGGGCTGGTCACGGCCGCACTCGCGTACGTGAGCGGCATCGCCGCGACACGTCGACTCGGCCCGCGCCTGGCGTCGTTCGTCGCGCTCAGCGAAGTGCTGGCGGCGATCACCTTCGCCTGGCTCCTGCTCGGTCAGGTCCCGTTGCCGGTGCAGCTCCTCGGTGCGGGCGTGGTCTTGTGCGGGGTCGTCGTCGTCCGACTCGGCGAACGCACCTGACGGCTGCGCCCCCAACCCACCAGCTTGGGGTCGGGAACGACTACTTGATCAGAGGGTCGCGGGGGAGTCCGAGGATC
>CAZNQK010000051.1:0-20716 GCA_964575165.1 uncultured Aquihabitans sp.
CTTCGGCGACGCCGATCTGTCCTCGCTAACCGCGATCACCTACGGCGCCGCGGCCGCGACGATCACGTTTATGCGCAGTGTAATTGCAGATCTTCCTCACGTTGCGTTCACCAACGTGTTCGGACAGACCGAGACGAAGGCCACACCGATGCTCCAGTGTCGTGGTCTCGACGGCTAGACCAAGACCAAGCCGGTCAGCGGCGGGGACCCGAACGTCGGTCGGGTGATCAGCCAGGACCCAGCATCGGGGACGAAGGTCGACAAGGGATCGAGCGTGAAGATCGTCGTCGGCGTCGCTGCTGCCACCACGACGACACCCTCGACCACCTCGACCAGTCCCTGACATGGATCGGGTCAAGGGCGCGGTTCCGCTGACCGTCGCCCTCCTGGGCGCCGGTGTGGTCGTCGCGCTCCTGGGCTTCTCCTCGACCCTGAACCCACTCGACGTGCTGCTCGGTCGGGGCGCGATCGTGACGGTGCCCGACCTGGTAGGCCGTCCCCAGCCGGGGGCCGAGGCGGAGCTGCGGTCCGAGGGCCTCGTCGCGAACGTCCGCACGAGCTACAGCCTCGCCGGAGCGCGTGGGTCCGTCATCGCCCAGGACCCACCGGCGGGATCGCGTCTCCGCGAGGGCAAGGCGGTGACCATCGTGGTCAGCCGTGGAGTGAACCGGGTCGAGATGCCCGACGCTGTGGGTCGGCCGTTGCGCCAGGTTCGTGCTCCGCTCGATGACGCCGGGGTGAAGGTCGCTCTCTCACGGGTCCACAGCGAGGACGTCGCCGATGGAGTGGTGATCAGCCAGGACCCGGGTCCGGGTGTCGTCGTGTCGGGCGAGGACAAGGTGACCTTCGTCGTGTCCAAGGGGCCGGCGGACCGGGCCGTACCCGACGTCCGGGGTCTCGACCTCGAGGGCGCTGCGTTCCTCCTCGGCAAGGCCGGGATGGCCATCGGTGCCGTCAACCCGACCGACGACTCGTCGGCTCCCGTCGGTTCGGTGCTCGCGACCGACCCGCCGGCGGGTGAGGTCGTCGCCCGCGACACAGTGGTCACCTTGGCGCAGGCGGCCGGCAAGCCACCGGTGGCCCTCCCGGACGTCATGGGCAGGACCGCCGATGAGGCCTCGGCGGCGATGACGCAGCTGGGACTGGTCCCGAACGTCATCCGGCTCGGAGGGATCGATGCCGTGACGGCCCAGGAACCGCCCGCTCCCACGCCGCTGCGCCCCGGGCAGGTGGTGACCCTGCGCGTCGGTGGAGGGGCCTGAGGTGACCAGGTTGGATGGGCTCGGGTTGGATGAGGCCGGGTTGGACGAAACCCCCTGGGAGGAGGACGCGTCGGTCGGAGACCCGCGAGAGGTCGTCGTGTTCGGACGGCGGTCGTCACGGGATCCGGCCGGTCGGATCGTGCGGGTGCGCGGCGGGACGCCTGTCACGCCGCTCGGTGGACCCGAACGGGTCGACCTGCGACATCACCCACGCGCCACGCTCGTCGGCATCATCGCGGTCGTGGTCCTCTACATCGTCGGTTCGTTCGCTCTGGGGATGCTCCTGCGGGAGGGCGAGTCCACCGTGTCGGTGCCGCGGGTGCAGGTGCCGCGTCTCGACGGCCGGACGCTCGAGGAGGCGTCGAAGGACCTCGGTGAGATGGGGCTGCTCGTAGCGGTGGAGTACCAGTCCAACGAGACAGCGCCGGAGGGCATGGTGTTCGGCCAGCGTCCCGTTGCCGGTTCGAAGCTGGAGGTGGGGACCGAGGTGACGCTCGTGGTGAGCGACGGCAGAGCCGGTCTCAAGGTGCCCGACGTCGCAGGTTTCCAGGGCGCCGAGGCCGCCAAGCTGCTCCAGGCCACGGGGTTCGCCCCGACGATCGAGCAGGCCTATGACGATGAGGTCCGTCCCGGCGAGGTGCTGCGGACCGACCCGGCGGCAGGGGCCCGCGCTGATACGGGAGCGCCGGTCAGGGTGATCGTGTCGAACGGGCCGGCCCCCCGTGTCGTGCCCCCCGTGGTGGACCAACCGATAGCGCAGGGGTTCGCCCAGCTCGGCCGGAGCGGACTCGGCCTAGCGTCCGTGTCGACCGAGGTCGTCGAGGGCAAGGCGCCGGGTGTGATCCTGTCGACCGACCCGCCGGCGGGCACGTCCGCGCCACCCGGGACGCCGGTGGCGGTCACCGTGACCGAAGCCGCTCCGGAGCTGGTCGTTCCGTCCGTCACCGGGCTGCTCCAGGCGTCGGCACGCACGGCGTTGGCCGACAGCGGACTCGTGGTGATGACCTGGTCCCAGACCGTGCCCTTCGACGACGCCCGTGCCGGACGGGTCATCGCCCAGAGCGTTCCGGCAGGAACGACCGTCTCGTCGGGAACGCCGCTTCAGCTGACCATCGCCGTCGCTGCCGCCCCACCCACGACGACCACCGTCCCTCAGGCGTCGACGACGACGGTTCCCTGAGCCGAGCGGTCGCAGCGGCGGAGGAAGTTCCGCACGAGGTCGTGGCCGCAGTGGGTCAGGACCGACTCGGGGTGGAACTGCACCCCCTCGACCGACAGGTCCCGATGCCGGAGACCCATGATCAGCCCGTCGTGGGTCTCGGCAGTGATCTCGAGCACGTCGGGGAGCGTCGAACGCTGCACCACGAGCGAGTGGTAGCGAGTCGCCTCGAGCGGGTCGGGCAGCCCCTCGAACACTCCCACTCCCCTGTGGTGGATCAACGACGTCTTGCCGTGGACGACCTCGTCGGCGCGGACGACGTCGCCGCCGAACACCTCGCCCATGCACTGCATCCCGAGGCACACACCGAAGACCGGGACCCTCGATCCCCACGTGCGGATGATCTCGTTCGAGACCCCGGCGTCTGACGGTCGACCCGGTCCGGGGCTGATCAGGATGCCGTCGGGGTCGATCCGCTCGACATCGGCGAGGGTGATGGCATCGTCGCGGTGCACCTCCGGTGAGGCGCCCAGCTCACCGAGGTACTGCACGAGGTTGTAGACGAACGAGTCGTAGTTGTCGACGACGAGGATGCGTGGCCCCACGGCCGTGCAGCGTACGGCTTGTCCCGACCGGCGTGGGAGCCGTTAGATTCCCGACCCATGGCGAAGCCGGCCAAGCGCAGGATCGAGGGGACCACGACGGCGAGCGGCGACTCCGCGTCGTCGAGCAGCTCCCCTGGGAACGATGTGACGAAGGCACCCAAGGCGACGAGCAAGCGGGTGACGCCCAAGGGCGACGGCCGACCGTCGGGCCGTTACACGCCGCCGGGGACCAGGTCGGCGTCGAAGGGGCCGAGCCCGCGGTGGGTGCCGGTGCTGATGTTCGGGCTCTGGACCGTGGGGCTCCTGGTGATCATCCTCAACTACATGGGCGTTCTGCCCGGATCGGCTGACGGGGGCAACGGCTGGTACCTGGTCGGCGGGCTCACCGCCATCCTCGCCGGGATCATGGTCGCGACCCAGTACCGCTGAGACGACCCAGTACCGCTGATCGCCGTCCGGGCTGACGCCGATCAGTCGATCGGCGTCACGAGGTCCATCTCCTCCATGCAGTGGCGCGGTGCCTCGGGATCCTCGCTCGGTGCGGAGGTCATGCGCACCTCCGCCCCGCAGACCGAGCAGCGGTAGACCAGTCGGACCCGACGGATCGTCCCTGGGTCGGGCGGCGGGGGAGGCGGGGTTCCCACCGTCTTGAGGAAGTACCACCCGACCCGCAGGATCAGAGCGCCGAGTACGACCGCGGCGAGCGTCGGCAGCAGCGAAGCGTCGAACGCCAGCGCCGCGCCGAGGGCCACGACCGCGACCACGGCGAGCCACACGACCAGGCCGGCCCACCGACCTGACGATGGTGGGGTCGGTGGGCCGTCGGCCAAGTCGGGCTCGGAGATCGCGGGTGGAAGGTCGTCCATCTCGGCCGCAACCTACCCCGTGGACTCCGCGCCCCTCCCCGAACGCGCTTTGGCGGTGGTCAGCCGAGGCGCTCGATGATCGTGGCGTTGGCTGTGTTGCATGGCCCCGGCTCCGCCGTGGCGGCCGACGTCTCAGCCCAGGCGCTCGATGATCGTGGCGTTGGCCATGCCCCCGCCTTCGCACATGGTCTGGAGGCCGTAGCGGCCGCCTGTGCGCTCGAGCTCGTTGAGCATGGTCGCCATGAGCTTGGTGCCCGAACCGCCGAGCGGGTGACCGAGGGCGATCGCACCGCCGTTCGGGTTCACCTTGCTCATGTCGGGGTGGTGCTCCTTCTCCCAGGCGAGCACGACCGAGGCGAACGCCTCGTTGATCTCGATGTGGTCGAGATCGTCGATCTTGAAGCCGCTCTTCTCGAGCGCCTTGGCAGTGGCAGGGATCGGGCCGGTCAGCATGCGGACAGGGTCGACGCCGGCGAGGGCGAACGTGTGGAAGCGGGCACGGGGCGTGAGGCCGAGCGCCTTGGCCTTGTCCTCGCTCATGATCAGAGCCGCGGACGCGCCGTCGCAGATCTGGGAGCTGTTGCCGGCGGTCACCTTGCCGTCGGGCAGGAACGACGGCTTGAGGTTGGCGAGCGACTCGACCGTGGTGTCGGGGCGGATGCCCTCGTCAGCGGTGAGCATCGTGTCGAGGACCTTGACGTCACCGGACTCCTTGTCGCGGATCTTCGACACGACCGGAACGATCTCGTTCTCGAAGCGGCCCTCTTCGGTGGCCCTCACGGCTCGCTGCTGGGACTCGGCGCCGAGCCCGTCGAGGTCGGCGCGCGACAGATCCCACTCGTTGGCGATGATCTCGGCTGAGACGCCCTGGCCGACGAGGCCCTTGTGACCCTGGATCAGCTCGACATCCTTGTAGCGGTCGTACGCCGCGCCGAACGGGAATCCGACGCCGCTCCCGATCGACGCACCCATCGGGACGAGGCTCATGACCTCGACGCCGGCGGCGATCACGACGTCGTACGCTCCCGCCATCACGCCCTGGGCGGCGAAGTGGGCGGCCTGCTGGGAGGACCCGCACTGGCGGTCGACGGTGGTCGACGGGATCTCCTCGGGCCAGCCGGCCGCCAGGACGGCGTTGCGTCCCACGTTGAGCGCCTGGGCGCCGGCCTGCATCACGCACCCCATGATCACGTCGTCGACGAGCGCGGGGTCGAGATCGTTGCGCTCGGCGAGCGCCTTCAGGGTCTCGGAGGCCAGGTCGACTGGGTGCCAACCGGACAGGGCTCCGTTCCGTCGACCTCCGGGGGTGCGGACGATGTCGATGATCACTGCGTCGGGCATTGGTTTCCCCCTACGGGTCTGGTTGGTCGGACGCGGCGGTCGGCCATGGCGGGATCCAGAACTAGACCGCTCGGTCAAGAGTCTGCTGCGCGCGCGACGGGGTGACCAAGTCGGAGGCGTTCGTCGGTCCGGCGGGGCGCCGTCCCCACTATCCTCCGCCCGGGGGGTACTCGTCCGGGCCCCTCATCGCACCACCGGACCAGGAGGCACCCGATGAGTTCCGTGACCATGGACGACATCGACCGGATGGTCGAAGGGACGACGGTCGCGCGCGAGTTCGTCGACACCGTCGCACGTTGCGCCGACATGACCGCCATCCGCTGGATGCATCCCGAGGGGACGCTCGGGTCGGTCTCGTTCGCGGAGTTCGGCGAGAAGGCCGCTCGCGCCGCGGCCGGCTTCAGGTCGCTCGGAGTGGAGCCCGGCGACCGCGTCGTGCTCATGATGCGCAACATCCCCGAGTTCCACTGGCTGGACATGGGTGCCCTGCTCTGCGGCGCTACGCCCGTGTCGATCTACAACTCCTCGTCCGCCGAACAGGTCGAGTACCTCGTGGGCCACTGCGGTGCCGTGGTGGCCGTTGTCGAGAACGCCGACTTCCTCGCGAAGTTCAGCGCTGTGCGCTCGAACCTCCCCGACCTCCGCACGATCGTCACGGTCGTCGACCCGTCGGAGATGCCCGACGGCGTCGTCAGCTACGACGTCCTGACCGACGCGGACCCGGTGGACCTGGCGGAGGCCGCGGCGATCGGCCGACCGGAGGACCTGGCCACGATCATCTACACGTCGGGCACGACCGGCAACCCGAAGGGCGTGATGATCACCAACCGCAACATCTGCTGGGTGCTCGAGTCGGGCCTGCTCTCGTACGGGTGGACGCGCGAGGAGATCGCCGGCAAGCGGGTGGTGTCGTACCTCCCGATGGCCCACATCGCCGAGCGGATCGTGTCGCAGTACTCGCTGGTGCTGGCCGGGCTCGAGGTCACGACCTGTCCGGAGACGTCCGCGCTCCTGCCGCACCTGATCGCGGTCCGACCCAACATCGCCTTCGGGGTGCCGCGGGTGTGGGAGAAGCTCTACGCCGGCGTCACGGCGGCGTTGGCAGCGGATCCCGAGAAGGCCGAGAAGTTCAACGAGGCGATCGAGGCGGCCGGACCGATCAGGGAGAAGATGACCTGGGGCGAGGCGTCCGACGACGAGATCGCCACCTACGAGTTCCTCGACGCCGTCGCGTTCAGCACCGTCCGGGAGCTCGTCGGCCTCGACCAGTGCGAGATGGCGATCACCGGAGCGGCACCGATCCCGGCCGATCTCATCCGCTGGTTCCGCACCATCGGGGTTCCGATGGCCGAGGTGTACGGCATGAGCGAGAACACCGGTGCCATGTCGTTCGAGCGCGTCAAGGTCAAGGCCGGTTACGTCGGCAAGGCCATGCCGGGCTCGGAGCTGGCGATATTCCCCGACGGAGAGGTGTGCTGTCGGGGCGGTCACGTGTTCGATGGCTACCTCAACGACCCTGAGAAGACAGAGGAGGCCATCGACTCCGAGGGCTGGCTGCACTCGGGTGACATCGGCGAGATCGACGATGACGGCTACCTCCGCATAATCGACCGCAAGAAGGAGCTCATCATCACCGCCGGCGGCAAGAACGTGTCGCCCGCCAACCTCGAGGCGGAGCTCAAGACCATCCCACTCATCGCTCAGGCCGCTGTGATCGGTGACAACCGACCGTTCGTGTCGGCTCTCCTCGTCCTCGACGCGGAGGTTGCTCCCGGCTGGGCAGCCCGTCACGGGATCGAGTACTCGTCTCTCGAGGAGCTCGCCGCGCACCCCGAGGTCCAGGCCGCGATCACCGACGGCGTCGAGCAGGCCATGGCAGGGTTCAACAACGCTGAGCGGGTCAAGAAGTGGACGTTGCTCACCGAGGAGTGGCAGCCCGACAGCGACCTGCTCACCCCCACGTTCAAGCTCAAGCGTCGCGGCGTCAACGAGTGCTTCAAGAGCGAGATCGAGGCGCTCTACAGCTGATCGTTGCGTTCTGTGTGTATCTCACGTCGTCAGACGACGTGAGATACACACAGAACGCGTCATTGGGGGTCGGCCCGATCCCGTTCGGGGTCGACGACGACGAAGCGGGGATCGATCTCACCCGGGGTCAGGGGCCGCATCAGCAGGTCGATCGCCGTCCACGTCATCCGCGACGACGGGAAGAACAGCATCGGACCGATCACGGCGATCGCGATCTCGGAGATCAGCAGAGCCCTGAACGGAGGGTTCGGATAGCCGGCGAGGCTGCCGGTGATCAGCACGACGAGCATCACCCCGAACACGACGGTGGTGTTGAGCCCGAGCGAACCGATCCAGTGGCCCTCGATGCGTTCGAACAGCAGGGTGCAGGTCGGACAGCGCTCGTCCATGGCGAACCACCGGTGGAAGATCCGACCTCCACCGCAGGCCGGGCAGTGTCGGGCCAGGCCACGCAGCAGCATCCGGGTGGGAGGGACATCGACCTGGACGGCGGTCGGTATCTCCTTGCGCGGGACGCGACGACGCTCCTGACCGGTCACCGGGCCATGTTGGTCTGGAGCCGACCGCCGGACCAACCGCCCAGGAGCGGGGCGGCGGTCGTGTCAGCCAGGGTCGGGGGCGCCCAGGAGCAGGTCCAGGTCGGCGAGGTCGTGCTCCCTGGCGTCGGACAACAACGTGGACGGGAACTGGAGGGGCGAGGACCCGACGAGCTTGATGACGTCGCCGGTGACGGTCTCGATCACGTAGAGGCGCCAGACGCCGCGACGGACCCGGGCGGTCTCGATGCTCCCTCGAGGGAGGCGCCGAACGGTGATCCACCCGACGACGTCACGCACGATGCCGTCGGCGGACCCCTCACCGTCGGCCCGCTCCCCACCCTCGGCGTCGCCCGACGCGGGGTTCGTCGAGATCTCGACGAAGCAGCCCCGGATCGCGGCGAGGGCCGCGAACCCGACCGACGCCGGCAGCACGATCCACGCCACCTCCGCCGGTGTGGCGCCGTCGCCCCGGAACGCGACCCACACGAGGGAGGCCACCGACACGGTGAGGGCCATGATCGCGACGATCACAAGGGGAGCAGCCAGGACGCTGGTTCCTCGGAGTCGTAGCGTCTCCGTGGCCGGCGTCCCCGTTGTCGGCGTCTCCATGGTCGGTCGACCGTAGCGGCGAGCGCCGTCGGAGGTGAGGTCGGACCCCGTACCGTGTGGTGGTCGGGAGCATTCGAGGAGCAACTGTGATCGACGTCCGCTCGCAGGGTGTCAACATGCAGGGTCCCCCCGCGTCGATCCTTGTCGCAGACGACGACCGGGCCATCCGGGACTCGTTGGACCGTCTGCTCGGCCTTGAAGGCCACCGGGTTGTCACCGCTCCGGACGGAGTCGGGGCGGTCGAACTCGCCCGAGGCGGTGGAGTCGACCTCCTGCTCCTCGACCTCATGATGCCGACGATCGACGGCCTGACCGTGTGCAAGGTCCTTCGGGCGGAGGGCAACAGGATCCCGATCCTCATGCTGACGGCTCGCACGGAGACATCGGACCGGGTCGCAGGTCTCGACGCCGGCGCGGACGACTACCTGCCCAAGCCGTTCGACCCCGACGAGCTCCTGGCCAGGGTGCGGGCGTTGCTGCGTCGGAGTCGGGCCGACTCGGGGTCCGAGGCGACGTCGTCGTTGCAGGTCGGAGACCTCCGACTCGATCCGGCCGCCCGCCGGGTGTGGCGCTCGGATCACGAGATCGAGCTGTCGAAGACGGAGTTCGACCTGCTCGAGATGCTGATGTTCAACACCGGGATCGTGCTCGACCGGAGCCGCATCTACGAGGAGATCTGGGGGTACGACTTCGGTCCGGACTCGAAGAACCTCGCGGTCTACATCAGCTACCTCCGACGCAAGATCGACGAGGGCTCCGACGTGAAGCTGATCCACACCGTCCGGGGCGTGGGCTACACGTTGCGGGAGGGCTGACGTGTCGAGCCTGCGGTGGAAGGTCGTGGCGGCGATCGTCGGTCTCGTCGCTGTCGCGACCGTGGCCATCGGAGCGTTCAGCTACTCGACCACGCGCTCGGAGCTCCTCGGCGAGCTCGACTCGTCGCTGCGTGCGACCAGCTCGGACGTGTCTCGCCGGGTGATGGGGCCCGGCGGTGTCGACCGGGTGCTCGACGGCGTCGACGGGCCGTTCAGGGGTCGTAGCGACGTGATCGTCCAGCTCGTCGATCCCGAGGGGCGGGTCTACTACGACGGATCGACCCCGCTCCCCGTCAGCGACGCAGACCGCGCCGCTGCGTCTTCGGCGACGCAGTGGTCCGGCGTGACCGATGTCAGCACGGAGGTCGGCGACGTGCGGATCCTCACCACATCGTTGGGCGGTGGACGCGGTGCGATCCAGGTCGCCCGGGGACTGGCCGAGACGCACGCTGTGCTGGAGGCCCTGCGGACCCGGATCTGGATCGCCTCGATCGTCGTGATCGTCCTCGCCGCTGCGGTCGGATCGGTGCTGGCGCGTCAGCTCACCAGACGGCTGGCCCACCTGACCACTGCCGCAGAGCAGGTCGGAGCGACGGGTCGACTCGACGTCGAGGTGCCCGTCGGCGGCGCAGACGAGGCCGGCCGCCTTGCAGCAGCGTTCGACGGCATGCTCTCGACGTTGGCGCGGTCGAAGGAGGACCAGCAGCGACTGGTGCAGGACGCGGGCCACGAGCTGCGCACGCCACTGACCAGTCTGAGGACCAACGTCTACACCCTGAGGCGGAGCGACGAGCTCGACGAGGCGACCCGGCAACGGGTGCTCGACGACCTCGACAGTGAGACGACCGAGCTCGCCCGCCTGGTCGACGAGGTCGTCGAGGTGGCGACCGACCGTCGCGGCGACGAGCCCGAGGTTCCCGTCGATCTGGGTGAGCTCGTGGAGAGGGTCGCAGCACGTGCCCGACAGCGCTACGGGCGACCGATCGACGTGCACCTGATCGCCGGCTCGTCGGGGCAGGCCACCGTCCCGGGTCGTCCACTCGCGCTGGAGCGAGCGGTCGGGAACCTGATCGAGAACGCGCTCAAGTTCGACTCCTCGGGGGGGCCCATCGAGGTGACCTGCGAGGGCGGCCGGGTCGAGGTCGCGGATCGGGGGCCCGGCATCGCGCCCGAGGACCGCGGTCGGGTCTTCGACCGGTTCCACCGGGCAGCGTCGGCCCGCAGCCTGCCGGGTTCGGGACTCGGCCTGGCCATCGTGGACGACGTGGTCCGGCGCCACGGCGGCCGGGTCTTCGCCGCAGAGCGCACGGGTGGCGGCGCGGTGGTCGGTTTCGTGCTGCCGACCGACCGCTGACAGGGGTGGTCTCGTGTCTCGGGACGGGACGCGAGACTCCTTGGTCGGTCGGAGACGGGACGCGGGCCGATGGACCGCTGGCTAGTGTCCGGCGCCATGGACCGTGACGAACGGGTCAGGTTGGACATCGACGGAGCGATCGCCGTCATCACCAACGACAACCCCGGCAAGCACAACGCGTTCGACGACTCGATGGACGCCACGCTCTTCGACATCCTCGCCGAGCTCCGCGGCAGGCCCGAGATCCGGGCAGTCATCTGGCGCGGCGAGGGCAAGTCGTGGTCCTCGGGCCGTGACGTCGGGTCGATCGGCGTCAACAAGACGGACCTGACGCACCACGAGCTCATGACCCGGGGCATCCGCGGGATCCAGCAGCTGTGGGAGCTCGAGGCACCGATCATCGTCGCCATCCACGGGTGGGCGCTCGGCGGCTCGTTCCAGCGGGCGCTCCTGTGCGACATCCGCATCGCCAGCACCGACGCCCGGTTCATGCTCCCCGAGGTCGGCCACGGAGTCATCCCCGACACCGGCGGCGTCTCCGTCCTCTACGAGATGTGCGGGCACGGGCTGGTGAGCGACATGGTCCTCACGGGTCGCAAGCTGTCGGCAGACGAGGCTCTGTCGCACGGCATCGTGTCCCGCGTCGTGCCTCGGGAGGAGCTCGACGCGACGGCGATGGAGATGGCCGAGCGCATCGCCTCGTCGTCGGCCGTAGCGGTGAAGATGGCCCGGAGGGTGATCAGCCACCTGGCCCGGCCGCAGGTCAGGGCCTCGATGGAGGACGAGCTGGTCTTCCAGACGTTCGTCAACCGGAGCGACGACATGGCCGAGATGCGCGCGGCGCGGGCCGAGGAACGCACTCCGAAGTACCGCGGCAGCTGAGGAGGCTCGACCATGACCGGACCCGAGGGCCTGCCCCGTCCGCCAGCCGTGGGTGAAACGGCGCTGAAGCCCGGAACGTTCGACGGCGTGTGCGTCTTCGTCACCGGTGCCGGCACCGGACTCGGCAAGGCGATCGCATCGGAGTTCGCCCGCCTCGGTGCCGACATCGTGATCGCCAGCCGCAAGCCCGAGCACCTCGACGCCGGTCGGGAGGCGATCGAGTCGATCGGTGCCCGGGTGCTGACCGTCGAGTGCGACATCCGCGACGCGGACTCGATCGCTGCGGCGTTCGACGCGGCGACCGAGGACTTCGGGATGCCCGCCGTGCTCGTGAACAACGCTGCGGCGAACTTCCCGGTCCCTGCCGAGGACATGTCCCCGAACGCATGGCGGACGGTGGTCGACATCACCCTGACCGGGACCTACCTGTGCTGCCGCGAGTTCGGTCGCCGTCACCTGGCCGAGGGCAGCCCCGGATCCATCGTCAACATCGGGGCGAGCTACGCGTGGACCGGCGGACCCGGGTTCGTGCACTCGGCCGCGGCCAAGGCCGGCGTCAAGAACCTGACGGAGTCTCTCGCCGTCGAGTGGGGTCCGTACGGCATCCAGGTCAACTGCCTGGTTCCGGGTCTCTTCCCGCACGAGGACATGACGACGGACATCCGAGGGAACCTCGACCGGACCCACGACAAGGACGCGTGCCAGCCGGCTCTGCGCGTGGGCGAGCGGCAGGAGCTCGGATGGGCGGCGACGTTCCTATCGTCGCCATACGGCCGGTTCATCTCCGGGCACACCCTCGTGGTGGACGGCGCCAACTGGCAGAGGCGATCCATGACCAACCCGCCGGTCACCACGATCCGCGACCAGATGGGCAAGGGCCCGTTCGAGCCCTGAGCCGGCGCGGTGGCGACGGCCCCGCCAACCGCAGAAGCTCGCGTTCTCATGACGTTCGGCGGCGCGAGTGACGCATGGATGTCACGAGAACGTGGCCGGGGCCAGGGCTCACCAGCGGGAACGTGACTCCTCGGCGAATCCCAGCACGCCGTCGACCGTGAGCTCGTGGCCGTCGTCGGTCACGACGGTTCCGGACCAGGTCCCGAAGACCTGGTGGACCTCGGTCCCGAGCACCGCCGCTTCGACCTTGGTGTGCTTGTCATGGACCGGCGTGAGCGTGAGGTTCGCTCGACCGGTCGGGTCCTGCACCCTCCAAGGAAGGAGCGGACGGTCCCAGTCGTAGGTCCACTCGAGCTCGTGGCCGAGCTTGTGGAGCCTGCCGTCGACGATGATCCCGTTCTCGGTGAACCCGGTCCCCTCGGTCCACTTGGCGCCGATCTGGATGCCGACCACCTCGCCGGTGGTGGCCGTCCCTGCGCCGCCACCCCAGTTCCAGCGGGTGCGGTAGGGCCATCGGCCGCGGCCGACGTCGAGCACTCCCCACGCCTCGTCACCGACGCCGTCGGGTCGGTGGCCGATCTCGATCCGCTCGTCGCCGATCACCAGCTCGCCGCTCGCGGGGCGGGCCTGGTGCTTCGACGTGAACTGGAACAGCGTGTCGCTCCAGGGGATCACGACGTTGAGCGACTCGTGACCTTCTGGGAGCTCGACGAGGACGTCGAGGCTCGCCGGGGTGCCGTCGGGCTCGGTCCACGCAGCGCTGAGCCGGGTGCCGCGGTCGTCGTCGGTGAGGTCGATGACCTGGTTGCGGGCGACCGAGCGCAGCGGCTTGGTCCCCGGGCGATCGGGGAGGTGGATGCCGGCGGCTCCCGGAGCGATGCGGTTGCGACCGCCTGTCCGACCCGTTGCCATCTCGGCCCACCACACGTCGGTGATGCCGATGTAGTCGACGTCCGCGTACGTCACCGACAGGGCGTGGGTCGGCGTGAGGACACCCCAGTAGTCCCATCGCTTCTTCCGCCCCCAGGTGCCCGTGATGTTGCAGTCGAGGAGCGGGACCCGGGACCAGCCCCGTGCGTCCGGGTTGAGCGTGCGGCCGTCGGGGCGACACAGCGTCGTCGGCTCCGTGATCTCCCGCTCGTGGGTCAGTTCGGTCGATGCGTCGATGCTCACGTGACGGAGTCTGTCGCGATCGCCCCCGACCCGCCCGCCGCAACCCACGAACTCGGGTCATCTCGCGCCGCATGTGGGTGTCAGACGACCCGAGTTCAGGGCAATCCACGAAACCTATAGCAATGCTAATTAGCATCGCTATATACTTGCTCCATGCACTCCCGGACCGACGTCGACGCCCAGGTTGCCGCGATCGCGGAGAGCCTCTTCATGTCAACCGTTCGCCTGGCCCGTCGGATGCGCCAGTTGTCCGACATCCGACTCACGCCGAGCCAGCACTCGGCGATGATGTCGATCCACCGTCATGGACCGTTGACGCTCTCAGCGCTGGCCGATCACGAGCGGGTCGCCCAACCGACGATCAGCCGTGTCGTCTCCAAGCTCGAAGCCGACGGACTCGTCGAACGGCTCCCCGACGCGACCGACGGTCGTGTCGTCCGTGTCGTCACCACTCCGTACGGCGAGGACTTGATCGACGTCGCTCGTTCCCGGAAGGTCACCTGGCTGGCCGATCGGCTGGATCAGCTCTCCGCCGCCGACCGCTCACGGCTGGAGGCGGCCCTCCCCGCCCTCGAAGTTCTGGTGGACCTCCCATGACCGAGCGGCTCAGACTCCTCGGCCGCGAGACCTTCGCCTCGATGCGGTCACGGAACTTCCGCCTCTTCTTCGCGGGTCAGGGCATCTCGCAGGTCGGCAACTGGATGACCCTCGTGGCGCAGTCGCTCCTCGTCCTGTCGCTGACCGATTCGGGCATCGCTCTCGGGCTGCTCGCGGTCGCGCAGTTCGGACCGGTGCTCGTGCTGGGTCCCTGGGCCGGACTCGTCGCAGATCGCTCCGACAAGCGTCGGTTGCTGATCGTCGTGCAGTCGCTCGCGATGGTTCAGTCGCTGCTCCTGGCGCTGGTGGCGTTCACGGGGGCAGCCGTCTGGACGGTGTACGCCGTTGCGCTGTTCGGTGGCTTCACCGTGGCGTTCGACAACCCGGCGCGTCGGGCGTTCGTGGTGGAGATGGTCCCGTTGGACGACGTCCCGAACGCCGTCAGCCTCAACAGCGCCATCATGACCTCCTCCAGGGTCGTCGGACCAGCGCTCGCCGGTCTGCTCATCACCACAGCCGGCTACGGCTGGGCGTTCCTCCTCGACGGTGTCTCGTACATAGCGGTCATCGCCTCGTTGTGGATGATGCGGACCTCCGAGCTGCGTCCCAGCCCCGTCGCGGAGCGGACCAAGGGCCAGATTCGGGCGGGTCTGCGCTACGTGCGCGACATGCCGGAGCTCTTCGTGCCGCTGGTGATGATGGGTGTGATCGGAACGCTCGCGTTCAACTTCAGCACGGTCATGCCACTGTTCGTCACCAGGGACCTGAGTGGGTCCGATGCCATGTTCACCGTGCTGTTCTCGATCGTGAGCATCGGTTCCCTGGCTGGAGCGTTGGTCGCTGCGCGGCGTTCTGAGGTCACGGTGCGGACCGTCAGCGTGTCGGCCCTCTCGTTCGGCGCGACGCTGGCCGGACTCGCCCTCGCTCCGGGCTTCGGTGTCGCTCTCGTGACGGCGATCCTCCTCGGCTTCTGCTCCGTGACGTTCCTGACGGCGTCGACGGCCATCGTCCAGCTCCGGTCGGCGCCCGAGATGCGCGGTCGGGTCCTCGCCCTCCAGGCGATGCTGTTCCTCGGCAGCACGCCGATCGGTGGTCCGATCGTCGGCTGGGTCGCCGAGGAGTTCGGGGCGCGATGGTCCGTGGCGTTGGGCGCGGTGGCATGCGCCGCCGCCGGGACCTGGGGGCTCTCGGTCGCCCGGGGCCGAGCCGGTCGGCGGGGAATCGGTCGACCGGTCGGCGGGACCCCGCCGAGCTCCGGAACCCATCGCCTCGACCTCGGCGGGCAGCAGCGGACCACGGCGGCCTGACCTCCGGTCGTCCTCTCGCCGGTTGCCCGCTCATACCTCCACGATCAGCCCACGGCGGATGAACGGGGAACCTCGACCGCTCGTCGGCCGGACTCGCACGCTGGGCGGACCCAGCAGCCCTTGAGGTGGTCATCGACCACACCGACGGCCTGCATCGCCGCGTAGGCGGTCGTCGGTCCGATGAACCTGAACCCGAGGCGCTTGAGCTCCTTGGCCAGGCCGGTCGACTCGTCCGTGCGGGCCGGGATCCCGTGGAGGTTTACCGGGACCGGTCGTCCCCGACGTAGTGGTTCGAACGACCAGAGGAGAGCGGCGAGCGAACCGTGGGTCTCCTGGGCGCGCAGGGTGGCGGCGGCGTTGGCGATGGCGGCCTCGATCTTCCCGCGGTGACGGACGATCCCCGCATCGTTCAGCAGTCGTCCGACCTCTCGTGTGCCGTAGTCGGCGACGACCCGCGGGTCGAAGCCGTCGAAGGCCGCCCGGAAGTTCTCTCGCTTCCGCAGGATCGTCAGCCACGACAGCCCAGCCTGGAACCCCTCGAGGCAGAGCTTCTCGTACAGCCTGACGTCGTCGACGACCGGCCGGCCCCACTCGGTGTCGTGGTAGACGACGTAGTCCGCCGTCCCGGCACTCCACCCGCATCGGCGTCGGCCGTCCTCGCCCTTGACCAGTCCGGTCTGCATCGGTGCTCCCAACATCTTCGACCCCCGTTGTCCGGTCGACGCCGCGAAGGCACGCGACGTCGGAGTGCGTCTGGGGGAAGCGTCGTGTCCGGGCGTCGCCGAACGTCGGAAGCAACCCTACGCAGGGGGTGTGGCATTCAGCCCCGAAGCCGTGGGGCGGTCGTCGGTGAGCCGACCCGTCCTCGCCCGGTCAGGACTTCTTGGAGACCAGCTCGTAGGCGCGGGGAATCCGGGTCTGGGAGTCGACGGGCGGTCGTTGGTAGGCACGGTCCTGGCGGGGAGGAAGCTCGACCGATGGCAGCTCGATCTCCGAGTACGGGACCAGCGACAGCAGGTGGGCGATCAGGTTGAGCCGCGCCTCCTTCTTGTCCTCGGCGTCGACGACGTACCAAGGGGATTCCTTGAGGTCCGTGTAGGCGAACATCTCGTCCTTGGCCTCGGCGTAGTCGACCCAGCGGGCTCGTGCCTCGAGGTCCATCGGCGACAGCTTCCAGCGCTTGGCGGGGTCCTTGATGCGGGCCTGGAACCGTCGTTCCTGCTCCTCGTCGCTGATCGAGAGCCAGTACTTCACGAGCCGGATCCCCGAACGGATGAACGCCCGTTCGAGCTGCGGACAGGTCCGCATGAAGTCCTCGTACTCCTCCTGGGTGCAGAACCCCATCACCTTCTCGACCCCGGCGCGGTTGTACCAGCTGCGGTCGAACAGCGCGATCTCACCTGCGGCCGGAAGGTGGGTGATGTAGCGCTGGAAGTACCACTGGGTCCGTTCGCGTTCGGTCGGCGTTCCGAGAGCGACGACGTGGCACGTCCGGGGGTTGAGCCGTTCGATGATCCGCTTGATCGTGCCGCCCTTGCCGGCGGTGTCACGACCCTCGAAGACGACCACGAGCCGTTCGCCCGTGGCGACGATCCACTCCTGCATCCGGACGAGCTCGACCTGGAGACGTTCGAGCTCGTCGTCGTAGTCGGACCTGTCCAGCTTCCGTGTCTCGCTCATCGTGGGCGAGCGTACCGACCCTCGGGTGGGATCGGCGTCGTCGGAAACAGGCTCGGGGAGGCTCCGACGACGATGCGACGCGCGCAACCACGCGCGGTTGCGCGCGAGAATCCGCGGTGTTGTCACAGTGCACGATTAGGTTCGGGTCCATGGGTCGACCCCGAGCCAGCGACGAACCCCGCATAGCGACCGCCGTGCGGCTACCCGAATCGGTGCACCGTCGTCTTCACGCGGCAGCGACGGAACGTGACGTGTCGGCGAACCTGATCGTCATCCGGGCCGTCACGGAGTACCTCGACCGACTCCCCAGCGCGGACCAGGTCCTGACCCCGCGCGGCGCGGCGACAGGAGCCGGCTCGTGAGCTCGTCGCCGTCGGTGGAGGTGGCCGGGCCGACGACGGACGCCGCCGCTGGTGTCGTTGCTGCGGGCGTTCGTCGGACGCGTCGGTCCACGTCCACCGCCGCGTTCGGCTCGTCCCGACGTGAGGCGCACGACGCCTCCGCCTTCTACGACCGCTTCGTCGCGCCCGAGCTGAGCACCGACACGACCGTCAACCGGCCTGACGCTCTCGACGTGATCCACCACGGCGACGCGCGGGACATGGCGGCTGTCGCGTCGGACTCGGTCGCTCTCGTGGTGACCTCGCCGCCGTACTTCGCTGGCAAGGCCTACGAGGAGGAGCTCGGCGTGGACGGCGTGCCCGCCGACTACTTCGAGTACCTCGACCTGCTGCGGGGCGTGTTCGCCGAGTGCAAGCGGGTGCTCGAACCGGGCGGACGAATCGCCGTCAACGTCGCCAACCTCGGCCGGCGGCCCTACCGCTCGCTGTCCGGCGACGTGACCGGCATCCTCCAGGATCTCGGCCTGCTGCTGCGTGGAGAGGTGGTGTGGTGGAAGGGCCGGGCAGCGGGGGGGTCCTGTGCCTGGGGGACCTTCCAACGGCCCTCCAACCCCGTGCTGCGCGACGTGACCGAACGGATCGTGATCGCGTCCAAGGGTCGCTTCGATCGAGCGCTCACGCCGCGTGAGAGGGCGGATCTCGGCCTTCCGTCGACAGCCACGATCTCCCGTGAGGAGTTCATGGAGGCGACGACGGACCTGTGGGAGATAGCTCCCGAGAGCGCAACCCGGGTCGGTCATCCCGCTCCGTTCCCTCTCGAGCTGCCTCTGCGGGTCATCGACCTCTACACCTACGTCGACGACGTGGTCCTCGACCCGTTCATGGGGTCAGGCTCGACGGCCGTAGCGTCCCTGCGAAGCGGTCGACGCTTCATCGGCTTCGACACGGACGAGGACTACATCCGCATCGCCGAGGGCCGCATCGCCGAGGAGCGGGAGCGCTCACGAGACGAAGGCCGGTTCGCCGTCACGCGTGTCGAACAGCTCGCGCACGAACCTGCGGGATCCTCCAAGCGGTCCGGCACGACGATCGGCGCAAGCGGCTCGGTCGACCATGCTCTGCGCTCGGGACTCCAGACACGCGACGTCGCTGCCGCGCTGCTCGCAGAGTGCGGCTTCACCGACATCCGGGTCGATGTGAGGGGCCGCGGATCGGCACTGCCGATGCCGCTCGTGGCGCGGGACCGGGTCGGTGGAGAGTGGGCCTTCGACGTGTCCGGCGGGATGACCGTCACGCGGGGAGGTCTGAGACGTTCCGACACGCTCTGGCGCAGCATCGGCACGGCGACGGTCCTGCACCAGTCCGACGCGCCGCTGCCGCTGGTGCTGCTCAGCACCGACCTGCCGCAGCGGAACTCCGCCGGGGGCCGGGCGCTCCGGGCGGTGACCGGTCCAGAGCGCCCCGTCGCCGATGTGATCGAGCTGCTCGATCCAATCGGCACCGACCGGTTGGTCCGCTACGCGACCGAGGGGGTCGCCGCTCTCAACTGAGCGCGACTGTCTCGTTCTGTGTGCATCTGACGTCGTCCCACGACATCAGATGCACACAGAACGCTGTGGTCAACGGGCTGTGGTCAACGGGTCGATCACCGGGCGGGGTTCACTTGGTGGGTCTGCACCCGATGGTGTTCATCCCGACCCCGCTCCCGGTCCCGACGGCGGCGACGCACACGCCGAGCGTGTCGGTCGGGATCGGGACAGCCACGCGGAAGCCGTGGTCGGGTCCGTAGCGCGGATGGGCTGCGCCGACGTCTAGTCGTTCGTCGGCAGCGGGGGTCATGCCGATCAGCTTTCCGTTCGCCAGGATCGCGACGGTGATGGGAGCGGAGGTGTCACCGTCGAGGATCCAACCCGAGACATCGACCTCGACCGGCTTGCCCTCGGCGTCGCGCCGGACGGTGAGCATCTCGAGCGACCCGAACGGGTCGTCGGGGCTCGGTAGCCCGGTCGGCCACACCGGAACCCCGTGGCGGGACCCGGCACCGCCGAGCTCGCCGCCGGTGGGCCAGACGTTGAACCGACACCGCCCCATCGCCGCGCCGCCCTTGGACTGCTGCACCATCACCGGCGCCGGCTGCCACGGCGCGGGGCAACTCGCATGGCCGAAGCCCATCCAGTGGCCGACCTCGTGGTTCACGACGTAGTGCTGGTACGTGTCGACCCCGTACGGCCAGCTCGGAGACGCTCCGAGCCACCGGTCCTGGTTGATGATGACGTTGCCGCCCTGACGACACGACCACATGGAGCTGCACGGTGGGCCGAAGCTCGGAAGGGTGTTGGCCGCAGCGAGCCAGATCGTGAAGTTGGCAGGACCTTCTGTGCGGACGAAGCGGATCGACCCGCCGAGAGACCATCCCCGCGGATCGTCGAGGGTGCTCTGGACGTGCGAGGCGAACTGGTTGACATCGGCGACGATGTGACCTCGGGTCGCGATCCGGTAGGTGTAGGTGCGCGCCGGGTTGCAGGCCGTGAGGCCGAGAGCGGCCATTGCGAGCACTGCGACACCGACTGCGAGTGAACGGATCCGCATCTTCTCCCCCTCCACGTCCCCCGGTTGCGACGACTCGGTCGAGGATACGGCGTAGCGTCGGATCGTGACGTTCGATCCGGGTCCCTTCGAGGCCGCGGGGGTGCTCGACCGCTCTGCTCCTGGCGCCGACCGCCGGGAGGACCTGCTGCGCTACCTGGTCGATCTCGGAGCGGACGTCGATCGGATCGTGCGGGCCGATGCCACGGGGGATCTGGTCGCTGTCGGCGTCGACCTCCTGCTCGAACACGGCGGTCTGAGCGCGGAGGACCTCGCCCAGCGCATGGATGTCTCCATCGATGAGGTGACAGGGGGGTACCACCTCGTCGGGATCGAGATCGGCGATGTCGACGCTCCCGTGTTCGAGGAGGACGAGGTCGCCTTCGTCGGGCTCCTCACCGGTGTCGCGTCGACCTTCCCTGACCACGCAGCGCGGGAGATCCTCCGTGCCGTCGCAGCGTCGTTGTCGATGCTGAGCGCAGCGGCCACGGCCGCGTTCGTCGGGACGGTGGAGGACGAGCTCGTCCGCGGCGGCGACGAGCTCGAGCAGGCAAGGGTGACCCGTGCGGCCGGGGAGATGTGGCTCGAGCTCGCCACTCGTCTCCGGCCCCTGCTCCGCCACCATCTGCGACAGGCGATCGAGCTCCAGCGGATCGGGACCCGTGGGACCCAGGACCG
>CAZNQK010000052.1:0-11584 GCA_964575165.1 uncultured Aquihabitans sp.
ACGTCGGGAACTCTGGCGAGAGGTACCAGCCCTCGAACTCCGGCGGAACCACTGCAACAGCGCCCTCGAATGCCTTCAAGCGGCTCATCACCATCTGTCCCGCATGGAGCCGGTGAAGCCGCGCATAGCTCGTGCCAGATCCCGAGATTGGCCCGCGACCGAAGAGACCTCTCCCGAACCCGTACACCCCTGCAATGGAGTACTGGCCCTCCGGCTCGACACCGACGACGTCAAGGTCCTCCGCCAGCACGTCACCCAACCGACGCAACACGCTCACGCCTCGCTCCGGAGCTGTCCCTGGAGGTCCTCCAGAACGGCGAGGATCTCGTGTTCGATCTGCACGAGCTCGTCGAGCAGCTCGCCCGGTGGGCGGTGGGCGAGGTCCTCGGGGCCGTGGGGGTTGCGGAGGTCGAGGTTCCAGCCCTTCTCCTCGACGTCGGCGATCGGCACGCGCCACGCCCGCTCGTTCTCGGTGCGGTCGTTCCACCAGGTCCGGCAGTCGGCGAACTCCTCGAACCGCATCGGCTTGGTCTTCGAGTACTTCTTGCGCCCCTCGGGTGGGGCGATCTCGTAGAACCAGACCTCCTTGGTTCGGCCGGTCTTGTCGAAGAAGAGGAGGTTGCTCGGGATCGCGGTGTACGGCTCGAACACGCCGTCGGGCAGCCGCACGACGGTGTGGAGGTTGCACTCGGTGAGCAGTTGCTCCTTGATGCGTGCGCCGACGCCGTCGCCGAAGAGGATCCCGTTGGGTACGACGATCCCGCACCGACCGCCGTCCTTGAGGCGGCGGATCACCAGCTGCAGGAAGAGCCACGCCGTCTCGGCGGTCTGCTTGTCGGCCGGGAAGTTGGCCTGGATGCTCTTCTCCTCTTCGCCCCCGAACGGCGGGTTGGTGAGCACGACGTCCACACGGTCAGCGCGGCTGATCTGGGTGATCGGGCTGCCGAGGGCGTTGCCTCGGACGACGTTCGGGTTGCCGACGCCGTGCAGGACGAGGTTCATCATCCCGAGCAGGTACGGCAGCGGCTTCTTCTCGACGCCACGGAGGTTCTCGTGCAGCTTACGCAGCTGTTGGGTGGTCTCGACCTTCGGCTCGAGCTCCTCGAGTGCTTCGACGAGGAACCCACCGGTGCCACAGGCCGGGTCGGAGATGATCTCGCCGAGCTGCGGGCCGACCTGCTGGACCATGAACCGGATGACCGGTCGCGGTGTGTAGAACTCGCCCGAGTCGCCCGCTGCGTCGCGCATGTCCTTGAGCATCGACTCGTAGAGGTGGGCCATCGTGTGGATGTCGTCGGACGATGCGAAGTTGATCTCGTCGACCTTGTTCACGACGTCGCGTAGCAGGTACCCGGAGAGCATCCGGTTGTTTGTCTCCTTGAAGACCGCGGCGAGCACGTCGCGCGGGTCGTGCGCTCCCGTACCGGATAGTCCCCGCAGGTACGGAAGGAGCTGCGTGTTGACGAACTCGACGAGCGTGTCGCCGGTGGCGCCGTTGGGGTCGGCCGCCCAGTCGCGCCAGCGGAAGGGCGCTTCGATGGCCGGTCGGTACTTGGCGTCGGTGATCTCACGGTTCTCCTCGAGGCCGTCGAACGCCTTGAGGAAGAGCATCCAGGCGAGCTGGGGGATGCGGTCGATGTCGCCGTTGAGGCCGGCGTCTTTGCGCATGGCGTCGCGGGCGGCCTTGATGACCGAGGCAAGCTTCGCTTGTGGTGATGTCGGGGCCGCGGCCTTCTTGGCTCGTGCCATGGTCAGGTCTCCTCGGTGGTCAGGTCGGCCCACAGCGCCGTGACGAGGTCGGCAGCGGCGGGGAACTTGAGGGCTGTGATTTCATGCTCGGCTGCGAGGCGCTCGTAGCGCTCGGGCCAGCTCGCGGGGAGCGCTGGGCGCCCCGCGGGAGGTGGTGTGCCGTCGCGCTCCTGCCAGACGTCACGAACGGCGCTCGTCAGGCTGGGCCGGTCGAGCAACTCGTTCTCGATCAGCAGCACCAGGTCGAGGAGGTCACGAACGCGGGTGTTCTCACGGTCGTCGAACTGACGCAGCATCGCGTGGAACTTCTCGGCGGCATGGCGGTTGACGTCGATGATCTCCACTGCGGGCGCGTCGATGTCGGCGAAGGCGAGGGAGTTCGGCAGCGGGACAGTGTCGGTTCGCTCGAGCTCACGAGCACGCGGGGACACATCGATCTGGACACCGCCGAAGGGTCGACCGGCGAGCTGAGCCGCGACGTTCGAGCGCCAGGTGGTGTGACCTCCACCGTCGGGGCTCAGCTCGGTGACCGGACCAGCGGCCAGGACAAAGCGATCGTTGAAGGGATCGACGACGAGGGCCTCGATCAGTCGCTCGTGGAGCTCGGTCTGCTCCACGACGCGGTCGCGAAGACCGAGATCGATGTCCTTGGTGAGGCGAGCCTGGTCGCGAAGGCGGACCTCCAAGGCCATGCCCCCCTTCAGAACCCACCGCCCTGGCTCGGCGTGCGAGAGCCGGGCGACGATGCGCTCGAACACGACGCGACGACGGAGCCGGTCGATCGAGATCCCGGTCTCCCTCGACCGGTTGTTCAACCGCTGTTCGAGCGCCATGCGCAGCGCTTCTGCTGTCTCGTAGCTCACCGAGGCTCCAGCGCGTGGATGGCGCGCTCGATGCGGAGGGCAGCCTTGGCGTCCACCGCTTCGGCTCGGGAACGGAGCTGGCGAAGCGTGGTGAGCCCACGGTCGAGGACGTCCTTGATCGCTCGGGCGAGCTGCTCCTCGTCGGCGCCGGCAGCCGCGACGTCGACGAGCGACCGGACGGGGGTCGTGACCCGGAAACCCGCGTGCTCGGTGATATCGCTTCCGTCGAGGTTCATCCGGTGGAGCACGACGGCGTCGTCGGTCATGGTGAAGCCTGGCGGCACGGTCAGGTGGACCTTGCCCGATTCGAGCTCGCCGGCGTCGTGAACGGACAGCGCGGTCTCGTGGGAGACGACCGCTCGACCCTTCGACCACACCGTCCACCGGCGGAGGTCGTCGTGGAGCTCGGGAACCCACTCGGCGAGGCGGAACAGCCCCCGGTCGACCCGGTGCCAGTTCCCCGCCGACACGTGGTGCGCCTGAGCCTGGTACGAGTAGCCGAGATCCTTGGCTTGCGCGGCCGTGAAGTACCCGCCCTGCTGGGCGGCCAGGCTGAAGAGCCGGCGGCGTAGGTCACGACGGTCGACGGGCATGTTGTGATCCTACATCGAAACTTGAGTTTCAGTCGGGACTGCGACCTATTCCTCTAGTTCCGATTGAGTTTCAGGCCGCGTAGAGCAGCTCGCCGAGCTTGGAGACCGCGTCCTTCAGCTTCTGCGCGGATCCGAACCGGTCGGCGATGTCCTTCGGCGAGCCCAGAGCCGAGATCGGCGGCACCTCGAGGATGGCGAGGTCGTCGAGCTGGCTGATGCCGTGCTGGGCGTACTTGTCCAGCAACTCGGCCAGCACCTCACGAGCAGCAGGCTGGAACTGCTCGAAGAAGTCGGCGTGCTCCTTGCGAACGCGTCGGGCACGGTCGGTGCGAGTGGCGAGCGGTTGGTTCCAGGCCAGGTGGACGAGCACGTCGACGGGGTCGGCATCGACGAGGCCGGTTCGCTCGACAAGCTCCGCCGGGTCGACGCCCCGGCTCTCGAGGGCTTCGATCACGTCCTGGCGTCCGACTCGGTTGGACCACTTCGCTCGCAGCTCGCCCGAGTCCGGGAAGAGGGTGCGGACGGTGTCGGCGATGAAGTCGCTGTACTCGACCAGTCGGAGCCGCTCGGTCTCCGGGTCGAGGTGGTAGATCGCCTCGGCGGTGACCCACACCTGCACATCGTCGACGTAGAACTTCGCCCTCGGCTCAGCGTCGATGTCATCGGGATCGACCGTGCCGTCATCGGAGTCCGATTCGAAGTCAGGCTCGGGTTCCTCGACGACGGGCTCATCGACCACGATGCCCTCGTCGTCGATCTCCTCTTCGTCGACCCGCTCGGGTGGGCCGTCGAACTCCGGGTCCTCGAACAGCGTGGTCGCACCCGAGTAGTCGATGATGTCGAACGAGAGCTTGTCCTCGTCGGGGAACAGCCGGGTGCCGCGGCCGATCATCTGCTTGAACAGCGCGATCGACCCGACCGGACGGAAGAGCACGATGTTGCGGACCGTCGGCAGGTCGACGCCCGTCGAGAGCATCTCCGACGTGGTCGCGATGACCGGCACGTCCTTCTCAGTGTCGGCGAAGTCGCTGAGATGACCCTTCCCGATCTCTCCCTCGTCGCTGACGATGCGCACCACATAGTTCGGGTGCTGCTTGGTGAGATCGGCGTTCGCGTTGTGCAGAGCTCGACGCATCTGGTCGGCGTGCTCCTGATCGACGCAGAACACGATCGTCTTCGCCATGCGGTCGGTTCGCTTGAGGTACTCAGTGAGGTGCTTGGCCGCCGCCTCGGTCCGCGTGAGCAACGACACCACCCGTTCGAAGTCGGGCGTGGTGTAGAGGCCGTCCGGGATCTCCTTCCCGAACAGGTCGAGCTGGCCCTGGTTCGGGGCGAACCCGTGGGCGTCGGGGCTGAGCACGACACGGCGCACCCGATAGGGAGCGAGGAAGCCGTCCTCGATGCCCTGGGCGAGCGAGTATTCGAAGATTGGATCACCGAAGTAGTCGTAGCTGTCGACGGTCTCGTCGCGTTTGGGCGTGGCGGTCATGCCGAGCTGTGCGGCGGGAGCGAAGTGGTCGAGGATGGCCCGCCACGACGACTCGGCGCGGGCGCTACCCCGATGGCACTCGTCGACGATGACGAGGTCGAAGAAGTCCGGCTCGAAGTCCCGGAAGATGCCGTTGGGATCGTCCCCGCTGTCCGCGAGCGCTTGGTAGAGCGCGAAGTAGATCTCCCGGCCGGGCTTCGCCTCGCCCCGCAGCTTCCAGATCGGCCCCTCCCCGAACGCCGGGACGAACTCGCGCTCCATCGGCTGGTCGACGAGCACGTTGCGATCCGCCAGGTAGAGGATCCGCGGGTTGCGACCGGGCCGCCAGTGGCTCTGCCAGAGCTTCCAGACGATCTGCATCGACACGAACGTCTTGCCCGTGCCGGTTGCGAGCGTGAGGAGCAGGCGCTTATCGCCCGCGAGGATCCCCTGGACGGCACGGTTGATCGCGGTGCGCTGGTAGTAGCGGGGCTCCTTGACGCTGCCGTCGGGGTTGTGGAGATCTCGGTTGAACGGCAGGAGCAGGCCGTCGGCGACCGAGTCGTCAGCGATGCCCTTCCATGCCCGATAGCGGGACCACACCTCTCCAGGCGCAGGGAACGCCGTCAGCTTGTCGTTCTCCAGCCCGGTGTCGCGGTCGTCCTCGACAATGCCCTTGCCGTTGGTCGAGAAGGCAAACGGCAGGTCGAGGAGCTGGGCGTAGTTCTTCGCCTGCTGCAGCCCCTTGCCCGAGATGGAGTACTCCCGCTTCGCCTCGACGACCGCGACCGGCAGTCCTGGCTCGTACTCCAGGACGTAGTCGGCGCGAAGTGCATCACCACGACGATGCTTCTTGCCCACGGTGACGACTCGGCCGGCAGTGATCGGGTACTGCTCGACGATCTGGTCGTCGCTCCAACCCGCTGCCTGAAGTAGCGGGAGCACGTAGTCGCGACATGTGTCCTTCTCGAGCGGACCCGCTGCCATGGCGACGAACGTAGCCGTGGCCGACAAGAAGAACCGCCCTCGGCGCTTCGGCTCCCTGCCGATGAGCTAGCCTTGCGGCAGCCGAAAATGAAGTAGGCCCAGGGGCTGCAACCCCCGGGCCTACCCGCTTCCAGTTGTGCAGTCGGCCCGCTCCATCGACAGTGGGGAGCCGCAACCGGTTGCTATCCAGAGTCTGCCGACAACTGGACTTCCTGAGGGCTTCGGGTGGGACCTTCGGTCTCACCTGAAGCCTGAACTTCGGGGACGGGGGTACCAGCGTCCTGGGCGCTGCTCCGCCTGCCACGGTTGCTGGTGACCTCGATGCCGGGGTCGTCGAGCGAGATGACGAGCATACCGTCGTCGATCGACGCAATCCTGCGAATCGATCGACTGACGTCGATCTCGTAGTACTGCGTAAACGCCTTCCCCGAGATCAGGTAGGTGTTCTGCTGACGCTTCGCCCCACCATGGAGTGTGTACGCGTACTGCGCTGACTCGTCCGTAGCTTGCATCCCAACTCGCCGCGTGTCCGGGTCAAACAGAAGCTCTACTGCTTCCGGCTTCCCCATCGCTTCCCACGCGACTCGGTTGAAGGAGATCGCGCCAGATCGTTGAAGCGTGACGGTGGCCTCCTTGGTGACCGGCCGCGCTCTCTTCTCGAACCGTTCGAACGCCATTGCGTCACCGTAGCACGACCCGACATCGCCATATGTGCATCCCAGTGCAGCAATTGCTTCTAATGCTGCGTCAATCGCTCGAACCACTGAGAGGAGGCGACCCATGTGAAGCTGGCACTCCCCAACCGCCGCCGCCGGGGGTGAGCATCCGGACGACGTCGCCGGCCTTGAGCTGGATCGTGCACTTGTCGGGGAGGCGCTCGGCTCGAGCCTCGTCCCCGCCGGGCAGCAGCCGGTTCTCACCGACGGCACCGGGTTCTCCCCCTGCGAGACGCGTCGCTCCGTGATCAGCGACACCGTCGCGTCCTCGAGCACCTGAAGGTCGCGCTCGATCCCCTCGCCGCCTGGCGCGCAGCCGGCACCGCCGCAACCCCGCCGTAGCCGGTGCCGGAGCACCCGCAACGGGAACGCTCGTTCCCAGCGCCTCGATGGGGGTATTCCGCGTACTTGTCAAGATGCCCGATGGACGCCGGCGCCCCTCTGCATCGTCTGGGGTACTCATGGAGCCATGAGAGCTGGCGGTCATCGATGGCGAGACCAGGTCCCGCGAGACTCTCGACCGAGTCGAGGGCGTCGCCATTGCTGGACAGTGGCTGCACGCCAAGGACCGGCTCCTCGACGGTCAGCGACCGGTGGACCTCCTCGCCGAGGACCGCCACGAAGACGTCCGCGGCGCCGCCGAGGCGTTCATCGACGGCGCCTAGTTGTGAGCCTTGCCGGTGCGGTGGCCGCCGCACCGCGGCGAAACGTCACCGGCCACTGGTGGCACCAAGGCCGACCCGCCATCCAGTCGTCTCTTGCGCGGACCCCGCCCGTGGGCCAGGCCGCTACCACCGTCAAGACGAACCAGGGGTCTTGTACGCGTCCGACTAGGAGGTTGCCCGGGCCGAGTTCCGACCCCGACGTCCGCGACCACCTGGGCCTCGACGAGGTCTGCGTCACGGTGCTGGACTCGAGCGGTGACGACGGTGCCGTGACACGGGTGCTGATAGCTTCGAACGATGGCGACGACACGTGGACCACGATGGGGGGGTCGTCCAGCGTGATCGACGCATCCTGAATGGCGTTGGTCGACGGACTGGTGCACGGCGATCTCCGACACCGTCCTCGAGTCGGGAGGTCTGGGTGGAACGAGCAGCGATCCCTCCGCATGCCTCGCGGCCGGGACGCGTGCCGAACCTGGGCTGCTACGAAGAGGAACGGGACCGGTTCACGTGGGCAGCGATCGAGGCCGAGCTCGACGGGCTGGACGGTGGGGGGATCTCGGCGGGGTTGAACATCGCGCACGAGGCCGTCGACCGCCACATCGCGGCCGACCGTGGTGACGTCACGGCACTGCGGTTCCTGCACCGCGACGACAGCGTCACCGAGCTCTCGTACGCCGACCTGGGAGACCGCGTCGCGCGGTTCGCGGACGTGCTCGCCACGCTGGGCGTCGACCGGGGCGAGCGAGTGTTCGCTCTCGCCGGGCGGGTGCCGGAGCTGTGGATCGCGGCACTCGGCACGCTGAAAGCCGGCGCTGTCTTCTGTCCGCTGTTCTCGGCGTTCGGACCCGAACCCATCCACCAGCGCCTCGAACGCGGCAACGGTGCGGTGCTCGTGACGACCGCAGCGCTCTGGCGGCGCAAGGTCGCGGCCATCCGCGACCGGCTGCCGGAGTTGCGTCACGTGCTGTTGATCGACGGAGCGGACAGCCCGGCGCTGGACGAGTCCGCGGGCGTGCACGACCTGCGCTCGCTGCTGGCTGCGGCGTCGCCGGACACGCCGACAGCGCGCACATCGGCCGAGGATCCCGCGCTGTTGCACTTCACGTCGGGTTCGACGGGCGTGCCGAAGGGTGCGCTGCACGTGCACCGCGCCGTCGTCGCCCACCTGGCGACCGCCCGCTACGCGCTGGACCTCCACCCCGGCGACGTGTTCTGGTGCACCGCCGATCCGGGTTGGGTGACGGGCACCTCCTACGGGATCGTCGCGCCGCTCACGATCGGGGTGACCGTCGTGGTGGACGAGGCGGACTTCGACGCCCGCCGCTGGTACCGGATCCTCGAGGAGCAGCAGGTCAACGTCTGGTACACCGCGCCGACCGCGGTTCGCATGCTGATGCGAGCTGGGGACGACCTGCCCGCCGCCCGCGACCTGAGCGCGCTGGACCTGATCGCTTCGGTGGGCGAGCCCCTCAACCCCGAGGCGGTCCTGTGGGGACACGAGGTGCTCGGCATGACGATCCACGACAACTGGTGGCAGACCGAGACCGGCGGGATCATGGTCGCCAACTACCCGTCGAGCGAGGTCCGACCCGGTTCGATGGGTCGTCCGCTGCCGGGCATCGACGTCGGGATCATCGCCGTCGACGACCAGAGCGAACCGGTGCTCTCCGACGGCAACCCGGTCGTCGTCGAAGACGCCGACGTCGAGGGAATGCTGGCGATCCGGGTCGGCTGGCCGTCGATGTTCCGGGGGTACCTGCACGACGACGAGCGCTACGCCAAGTGCTTCGTCGGCGACTGGTACCTGTCCGGTGACCTGGCGAGCCGCGACGCGGACGGCTGGTACTGGTTCGTGGGTCGAGCCGACGACGTGATCAAGACCGCCGGTCACCTCATCGGGCCGTTCGAGGTCGAGTCGACCCTGATGGAGCACCCGTCGGTGGTGGAGGCGGGCGTCGTCGGGATCCCCGACGAGGTGGCGGGCAACGTCATCAAGGCGTTCGTGACCCTGGCCGAGGGGGTCGACTGGGATGACGACCTGCGCCTGGAGATGATCGGGTTCGCCCGCAAGCGCCTCGGCCCGGCGGTGGCCCCGCGTGACATCGCCGCGGAACCGCACCTTCCGAAGACCCGCAGCGGCAAGATCATGCGCCGACTGCTGCGCGCCCGCGAGCTGGGACTACCCGAAGGCGACCTGTCGACCCTCGAACCGGACCCACCGACCCGAGCCCAGGAGCAATCCGATGAGCCATGATGCGGCGGTGCCGCGCGGACCGGCCCCCGCGACGCCCGACGACCCCGACCTGACACGGCGACTGCTGCACCAGATGCTGCGGATCCGCCGATTCGAGGAGCGCTGCGTGGAGCTGTACTCCTCCGAGCGCATCCGAGGGTTCCTGCACCTCTACATCGGCCAGGAGGCAGTGGCAGTGGGGGTCATCGACCAGTTGTTCGACGAGGATCGCCTGGTCGCCACGTACCGCGAGCACGGCCATGCGCTCGCTCGCGGCGTGGACATGGGTGCGATCATGGCCGAGATGTTCGGCAGGGTGCAGGGGGTCAGCCGGGGTCGGGGCGGGTCCATGCACCTCTTCGACGCGTCGCACGGCTTCTGCGGCGGCAACGCCATCGTCGGGGGAGGCCTTCCCGTGGCGGGTGGCCTGGCGTTGGCGCAGCAGCGCTCGCGCTCGGGTGGGGTGACGGTGTGCTTCTTCGGCGAGGGCGCCATGGCCGAGGGCGAGTTCCACGAGACCCTCAACCTGGCTGCGCTGTGGCAGCTACCGGTGCTGTTCTGCTGCGAGAACAACCTCTACGCGATGGGCACCTCGCTCGAGCGCTCCGAGGCCGACACCGATCTGACCGTGAAGGCAGCCACCTACGGCGTGCCGGCGTGGTCGGTCGACGGCATGGACGTGTTAGCGGTGCACGACGCCGCTCAACGGGCCCTCACGACGATCCGCGCGGGCGGCGGGCCGGTTTTCGTCGAGATGCGGACCTACCGGTTCCGGGCGCACTCGATGTACGACCCCGAGCGCTACCGCGACACCGACGAGGTTCAGCACTGGAAGGAGCGCGACCCGATCGACGCGCTGGTCGCCCGCCTGCGCGACGTCGGGCACCTGGACGACGAGAGCCTGGCCGCGCTCGACGCCGAGATCGCCGCGGAGATCGACTCCGCGGTGGCCTTCGCCGACGCGGGCACCCTCGAACCGGTGGAGGACCTGACCCGGTTCGTGTACTCCGAGGGCTCGACTGCCGCGGCACAGCGGGCGCGACGATGAGCGCCGAACCGGTCACCTACCGCCAGGCCCTGCGGGAGGGGTTGCGCACCGCGCTCGCCGCGGACGAGCGCACCTTCCTGATGGGCGAGGACGTCGGCGCCTACGGCGGGTGCTTCGCTGTCAGCCTGGGCCTGCTCGAGGAGTTCGGCCCCGACAAGGTGCGCGACACGCCGCTGTCGGAGTCGGCGTTCGTGGGCGCGGGTGTTGGCGCCGCTATAGGCGGGCAGCGACCGATCGTCGAGATCATGACGGCGAACTTCAGTCTGCTGGCACTCGACCAGATCATGAACAACGCCGCGACGCTGCACCACATGTCGGGCGGCCAGTTCAGCGTGCCGCTCGTGATCCGCATGACCACCGGGGCGGGTCGTCAGCTCGCTGCGCAGCACAGCCACAGCCTCGAGGCCTGGTACGCCCACATCCCCGGGCTGCGGATCGTGTGCCCGGCGACGGTGGAGGACGCCGCGGGGATGCTGCTCGGCGCGATCGCCGATCCGGACCCGGTCCTCATCTTCGAGCACGGCGCTCTGTTCACCCTCAAGGGCGAGCTTCCCGACGGGCCCCGGCCGGTCGACCTGGACCGTGCCCGCACGCACCGCGAGGGCTCCGACGTGACCGTCGTGACCCACGGCGCATGCCTCCACACATCGCTCGCGGCAGCGGAGCAACTCGACCTCGACGGAGTGTCGGTGGAGGTCATCGACCTGCGCACGTTGCGCCCGCTCGACGAGGCGACCTTCCTGGACTCCCTGCGCCGGACCGGGCGGCTGGTCGTTGTCGAGGATGGGTGGCGCAGCGGAGGCATCGGCGCCGAGGTCGCCGCCCGGGTCGCCGAGCACGGGTTCTGGGACCTGGACGCGCCGATCGAGCGGGTCGCGACCGCAGAGGTGCCGATCCCGTACGCGAAGCACCTCGAGGAGGCGGCGCTTCCATCGGTCGACGACGTCGTTGCCGCCATCCGTCGGGCGACCGGGCCGTGACCGATGGGTGAGTTCCGCATGCCCTCGCTCGGCGCCGACATGGAGGAGGGCACCGTCGCGGAGTGGCGGGTCGCCCCAGGGGACCGGGTGACCAAGGGCGACATCGTCGCCCTGGTCGAGACCGACAAGGCGGTGATCGACGTCGAGGTGTTCGAGACCGGCGTCGTAGAGGAGCTGCTCGTCGAGGTGGGGGCGCGGGTGCCCGTCGGCACGGTGCTCGCCCACATCGGCACGGGCGCCGAGCCGGTCGCCGAACCGTCCGCTCCGGCTCCTGTGCCG
>CAZNQK010000052.1:11684-20594 GCA_964575165.1 uncultured Aquihabitans sp.
GGGAAAGGCCGTCATCACGCGTCGGTGGTGCTCTCGCCGCTCGTGCGCCACCTGGCCGACGAGCTCGATGTGCAGACGACGCGGTTGCCCGGCAGCGGACCCGGTGGCCGCATCACCCGCGAGGACGTCGAACGTGCGGGGACGCACCGTCACCGGGCGACTCCTCGCGCCCGCCGCCTCGCCGGTGCGGCGGGCCTCGACACGGCGAGCCTGACCGGGACCGGCCCGGGCGGCGCGGTCGTGGGCCGCGACGTGCCGGCCGCGGCCGGGGCCGCAGCCGCCGCGACCCCGGAAGACCGGGCCGCCGAGGCGGCCGCGACCCGCCGGCGAGCGACCCGCTCGTCCATCGCTCGGACCATGCTGCGGTCCTGGACCGAGATCCCTCACTTCCGCCTCACGTCGGTGATCGACGTGGAGCCGACCCTCGAGTGGCTGGCCGAGCACAACGCCGAGCTGCCGCCGGCGCAGCGGATCGTCCCCGCGGCAGCGCTGCTCCGGGCGACCGCCGTCGCTGCCGCTCGGGTGCCGGGGCTCAACGGGTGGTGGATCGACGGCGAGCTCCGTCGCTCCCCCACCGTCGACGTGGGCACCGTCGTGTCGCTGCGGGAGGGCGGGCTCGTGACACCGACGGTCCGCGGCGCGGACCAGCTCGGCGTCGACGAGGTTATGGAGGTGCTGCGCGGACTGGTCGACCGCGCCCGGCGCGGCGGGCTGCGAAGCTCCGACATGGCCGAGGCATCGCTCACGGTCACCAACCTGGGCGACCGCGGAGCCGACGAGGTGCACGGCATCATCCACCCGCCCCAGGTCGCGCTCGTCGGCTTCGGTCGCGTCATCCCCCGGCCGTGGGCGCACGGGGACCAGGTGGTCGTGCGCCGATGCGTCGCGACCACCCTGGCGGCGGACCACCGGGCGGTCGACGGCCACCCGGGCAGTAGGTTCCTGCACGCACTCGAGACAGCGCTCGCCGCTCCGGAGCGCTCGATGGGAGGACCCACATGACCCGAGACGCAGCTGTCGACCTGATCGCCCGGTGCCTGCGCAACATCGCGCCCGAGGTGGAGCTCGACCAGGTCGAGCCGTCCGAACCCCTTGCCGACGAGCTCGACCTGGACTCGATGGACCTGATCTCGTTGTACGAGGCGTTGCACGAGGCGACCGGCCTCGAGCTGCCCGAGTCCGACTACAACCAGTTCAACACGCTCGACGGCGCCGTCGGCTACCTGACCGCCCGCCTCCCCTGAGCGGAGGCCCGGGGTGGTGACGACCCGGGGCGGGTCCAGCCCCACCGGTGTCGGCCTCATGGAAGGGGCGTACCTCGACCGGACCCGACAGGCGGCTGGTGAAAAGCGCGACCCTGCCGAGCCGTCGTTCGAGGAGCGCGCTCGTGGCGACCGTGGTGCCGTGGGCCAACGGCTCCACACCGTCCGAGGCCGTGATCCTCAGACCCTGACGCACCGCCCTCCTTTGATCGTCCGGCGTGGATGGAACCTTCAGTGTGCGACCGTCGGTGCCGACGAGATCGGTGAAGGTCCCACCGCTGTCGGCTCCGATCCGCACGATCGGAGACGGTAGCGACCAGGACGGGCACACGCGACCGGCGGACGGCCGCGTCACCGACGAGCACGGAACACGGGCAATGGGAGCCAGGGGAGGAGACAGCGCCGATGCGTGAGGACCGAGGAGACACCGGCCGCGAGTCGGGTCCTTCCAGCGCGAGCCACGTCGCCCACGGTGTGCCCGGTGGATCCGTCCGGCTCCCACGACTCAACGGCCGGACCTTCGACGAGCACGTGGTGCTCGACGGCGATACCCACGCCCCGCCCGTCGAGGTCATCGACGGCGGATTCGTGCACGACGAGGTGACAAGAGCACGCCGCACGCGGGAGGAACGGCGGAACAGGGACGAGGGATCCGACCCCGAACCGGTCCACATGTCCTTCTCCGACTACTCCCCCACCGAGTCGCTCTTCGTGCACGGCGCCGCAACGTCCGAGCGCGATCCCGACACCGGCGAGGTCAGGGTCCTCAGCGTGGAGGACGACGAACTGACGAGGGTCCTCGGGGTCGATCCGGACGCCGACTGGAACACGATCCGCGCAGCGCACCGCACGCTCCTGGCCCAGCTGCATCCGGACCGCTTCGTGACGGCCGACGAGCAGACCCAGTCCGACGCCGCCGAACGACTCGCTGCGATCAACGTCGCCTACCACGAGCTCGAGAAGGTCCGTCGAGCCGTCTGAGGAGCGACCCGACGGCCCGTCAGGCCTCGGGTACCGAGACCTCCCACAGCCCGTCGCCGAGCACCGCCTCGAAGCGTCGCAACGCCAGCTCCGAGTCCGGATCGTGCCCGTCGGTGACGACGATGGCCGCGTCAGCGACCGAGCGGAGCCAGCCGTCCCGGCGCTGCAACGCCGACCGTCGACCCTCGAGGTCGAGCGGACGTCGACGTTCCAACGTCACCACGCGCACGGCGGCGTCGGTGAGACGGGAGAAGGCGGCCTGCTCGACCTCGGGGCGTCCGGCCAGCGGGTCGGGATAGGGAAGGACCGCCACGTACGGCACGCCGGCGCCCGTCGCTGCCGTTGCAGCGACGGCCTCGGACCCCGGACGCAGCCCGGTCAGCACCACCACGTCGGGGTGCATCTCCCGCTGGGCCGCCAGGATGGCGGTCAGCTTCGCCTCGATCTCGACCCCCCGGTCTCCGAGCACCCGCTGGTGCACGCCGGTGACGACCAGACGCCATCCAGCGGGGATCCGGGGATCGACGCCCGAGAGGGATCCACCGACGGAGGCGGGACCGGGCGAATCCGCAGCGTCCAGTAGATCCGTCGGCGGGGGCCCCTCACCCGAGGCGACCCGACCGTAGGAAGCGGCGACGGCCAACCGGTCGACGAGGTCGTTCATCGGGTCGCCACCATGGCCCTTCACCCATTCCATCGAGAAGTCGCCACGGCTCCTGAACACCTCGACCAACGGCTCCCAGAGATCACGGTTCGCCACCGGCTTGCGCTGGGAGTTCCTCCAGTCCCTGGCGAGCCACCCCTTCCACCAGGAGTCGCGCCAGCAATGGACGACATAGGTCGAATCCGACACCACGGTGAGCGGACCCCGGATCGACCTGGCCGCCTCGAGCACGGCGAGGATCTCCATCCGCTGGTTGGTGGTGTCGGGATCGTGACCGGACGCCCAGGACCCGACGGCGGAACCGGACGCTCCGGATCCGCCGGCGCCGCTGGATTCCACGGCCCACGCCCACCCACCGGGACCAGGGTTGCCTCGACACGCACCATCGGTGAACACGCGGGTCCCACCGCCGGCGCCGATCGAGCTCATCCGGGGACAGTATCCAACGTCCGGAGCCGCCCGGTCCGGTCGGACCGTGCCGACTCCGTAGTCTGAGCTCATCACGACGGGAGGTCAGGATGATCATCGACGGGTTCGCCCACCAGCTCCCCGACATCGACCCGGCTGAGACCGAGGAATGGCTCGAGTCGCTCGACGCCGTGGTCGATCGTCACGGCGAGGTCAGGGCCCGCTACCTGATGGCTCGCCTGATGGAACGGGCCCGGGAACGGGCGATCGGCACCCCGGCGTCGGTCAGCACGCCGTACGTCAACACGATCCCCGTCGACCGTGAGCCGTGGTTCCCCGGCGACGAGGACCTCGAGCGAAGCATCCGTCGGTTCATCCGTTGGAACGCGGCGGCCATGGTGGTCCGGGCCAACAAGCACGCCGACGCGATCGGCGGACACCTGTCGACGTTCGCGAGCTCCGCCGCCCTCTACGAGGTCGGCTTCCACCACTTCTTCCGTGGCCACGGGACCGAAGCCGGTCAAGGCGCCGAACCGGGAGACCACGTGTACATGCAGGGCCACGCGTCACCGGGCATCTACTCACGAGCGTTCGTCGAGGGCCGCCTGAGCGCCGAGGACCTGGACCGGTTCCGGTTCGAGATCGACCTGCCCGGCAGGGTCGGCCGAGGCCTGCCGTCGTACCCGCACCCCAGACTCATGGGCGACTTCTGGGAGTACCCCACGGTCTCCATGGGTCTCGGTCCGATCCTGTCGATCTACCAGGCCAGGTTCAACAGGTACCTCCAGAACCGACGTATCGACGACACCGAGGAGAGCCGTGTGTGGTGCTTCGTCGGAGACGGCGAGGTCGATGAACCCGAGACGCTCGGCGCGATCTCCCTGGCCGCGAGGGAGCGCCTCGACAACCTGACCTGGGTCGTCAACTGCAACCTCCAACGTCTCGACGGCCCTGTCCGCGGCAACGGGAAGATCATCCAGGAGCTCGAGGCGATCTTCCGGGGCAGCGGCTGGAACGTGATCAAGGTCGTGTGGGGCGGACGCTGGGACGAGCTGCTGCATCGCGACGTCGACGGCGTGCTGCTCAACAAGATGAACACCACGGTCGACGGCGAGTTCCAGCGCTACGCCATCGAGTCCGGTGCGTACATCCGCGAGCACTTCTTCGGACCCGATCCCCGGCTGCGGCGCATGGTCGAGCACCTGACCGACGAAGAGCTCCAGAAGCTCCCCCGCGGGGGACACGACTACCGCAAGATCTACGCCGCGTATGCGGCCGCGGTGCGGACCGAAGGCGTGCCGACCGTCATCCTGGCCAAGACGATCAAGGGCTGGACGCTCGGCCCGGGGGTCGAGGCACGCAACTCCACTCACCAGATCAAGAAGATGTCGGCCGAGCAGCTCCTCGGGTTGCGTGACCGCCTCTTCCTCACCGACGAGATCCCCGAGGAGGCGCTCGCCGACGGCATCCCGCCCTACATCCGCCCCGAGGAGGGTTCCGACGAGGCCGAGTACCTCCAGGTCAGACGAGCGGTTCTCGGCGGCTACCTGCCGGCTCGGTCGGCGCGGACCCGCCGACCGTTGCCCGCACCCTCGCCGAGCGTGTTCGACGAGATGCTCGAGGGCTCCGGCGCCCAACCCGCGTCGAGCACGACCGCGTTCACCCGGCTCCTCCGCAACCTCTGCCGCGACGGCGAGTTCGGTCGCAGGGTCGTCCCGATCATCCCCGACGAGGCCCGGACGTTCGGGATGGACGCTCTCTTCCGTGAGCTCAGGATCTACGCCGCCCAGGGCCAGCTGTACGAGCCGGTCGATCACGACCTGCTGCTGTCGTACCGCGAGTCGACCGACGGGCAGATCCTCGAGGAGGGCATCACCGAGGCCGGCGCCATGGCCAGCTGGACGGCGGCGGCGACGGCCTACGCGCACCGCGGCGTCCCGATGGTGCCGTTCTTCACCTTCTACTCCATGTTCGGCTTCCAGCGCATCGGCGACCTCATCTGGGCCGCCGCCGACGCCCGGGCGCGAGGGTTCCTCCTGGGCGCCACCGCCGGACGGACCACTCTGCTCGGCGAGGGACTGCAACACACCGACGGTCACAGCCACGTGCTGTCATCTGTGGTTCCCGCCTGCCGGTCGTATGACCCTTCGTTCGCCTACGAGACGGCGACGATCATCCGCGACGGCATCGAGCGCATGTACCCGTCGGCCGGCATCGAGAACGGGGAGGACGTCTTCTACTACCTCACCCTCTACAACGAGAACTACCCGATGCCCGCAGCGCCGACCGAGATGCCGTGGGGTCTCGACCTCACCGACGGCGTGATCGGCGGCCTCTACCCGTGGGCTCCGGCACCGCAGGTGGTCGGACCGCGGGCGACTGTCCTCTTCTCCGGCACGATGTGGCGGATGGCCGTCGAGGCGCAGTCGATGCTCGCCGAGCACTACGGCATCGGCGCCGAGCTCTGGTCCGCGACGAGCTACCAGCAGCTCCGCGTCGATGCCCTCTCCGCCGAGCGATGGAACACCCTCCATCCGGACGAGGCACCGATGGTTCCGCGGGTGACGGAGCTGCTCTCACGCTCACCCGGCCCCGTCGTCGCCGTGACGGACTTCATGCGCATCGTGCCCGATCAGATCGCGCGTTGGGTGCCGCGCCGCTACACATCCCTCGGCACCGACGGTTTCGGACGATCCGACACCCGCGAGGCGTTGCGGCACCACTTCGGCAACGACGCCGCCCACATCGTGCTAGCGGTGCTGAGCAGCCTCGCGGCCGACGGAGCGATCGGCAACGACCTCGTCAGGGACGCGATCGGCCGCTACGGCATCGAAGCAGACCTGCCTGCCCCCTGGCTCGTCTGACCGTCCGACGGGTCGCCCTCCGACGGGTGACCGTCCGACCAATGGCCGTCCGCGTCCACCCAGGCGCAGCACATCGCCCGCCGATGGTCAGCCCCAGGGCTGCGCCACGAAGAGGACGCCCGCGGCGACGAGGACGAGCATCACCATCACCACCACGGCGATCGACACCCCGCTCGCCCCGCCCGCACCCACCCGCGCATCGTCCACCACCGCCAGACCGTCGGTCGCCACGATGATCCTCGGTCGATGGCACACACCGCACTCGACGGCGTCGTCACGCATCAGGAAGTGGCAGTGCGGACAGCTCTCCACGATCGGGCCTCCAGGATGGTTCCGGGCGCCGGAGTCGGGAACTCCGGCATCCAGCGATCGGCAGGTCGTCGTGGCGGCTTGAACACAACGGGACCAACGACTGCACGATGGGGCCGGACGACCCAGATCGGTACGCTGACGGACCATGTCCGGGCCCGCCATCCCCATCACCGGTGACGAGACAGCAGATCGGCTCCTCGAGGAGAACCCACTCGCCCTGCTCATCGGCATGCTCCTCGACCAGCAGGTCCCCATGGAGTGGGCGTTCCGCGGACCGGCGACGCTCCGGCAGCGGATGGGAGGATCCCTCGACGCCGCCACGATCGCCGCGACGGGCGAGGACGCCGTCGTCGCAGTGTGCTGCGAGAAGCCGGCGATCCACCGATACCCGGCAGCGATGGGACGCAGGATCCACGGACTGTGCCAGGCGGTCGTCGACGACTACGACGGCGACGCCGCTGCGATCTGGAGCGACGGAGCGGATGCCTCCGACGTGTACGCCCGGCTACGGGCGCTCCCCGGCTACGGCGACGAGAAGACCCGGATCCTCATGGCGATCCTCGCCAAGCGGCTCGGGGTCCGACCCGACGGGTGGATCGAGGTGGCCGCGCCGTTCTCCGATGACCAGCCGCGGTCGATCGCGGACGTGGACTCCGAGGAGAACCTGCTCCGCGTACGGGAGTGGAAGCAGATGATGAAGGCGGCGAACAAGACGAAGTCCGACCCGGTGGAATGAGTCGGCGGGTCAGGTGCGCCCGGCGGACGCGACGTCGACCTGTCGCTGACGGGAGAGCCAGCCGAGCAGCACCGCAACGGCACGGGGGTCGTGACGCAGCTCGTGACCCGCGCCGTAGATGACCCGCAGCTCCGCCCTGGTGTGCGCCGCGGCGATCGCCCGACCGTCGTCGAGCGGCGTCAGGTCGTCGTTGTCGCCGTGCACCACGAGCAGTGGCCGCTGCGCCAGGTCCCGCGCCGCCTCGATCGGAACCACCTCACGCAGCTCGGCCGACCAGCGGTCGAACGCTGGCGGGAAGGCCTCGTCCTTGATGACGCCGACCTGACGGGCGTGCAACAGGAGTCGCCGCGGATGACGGGCCCAGTCCTCGAAGTCGGCCGGAGCCGCCAGGACCGCGACCCCTCGAACGACGGGGTTCCGGGCTCCCTCGCACAGCGCCAACGACCCACCGGTACCGGCTCCGCAGAGCCAGACGCCGTCGACCCCCAGCGACGACAGGTGGGTCACCGCCGCGTGCACGTCGTCCAGCCAACCCATCAGCGAGAAGTCGCCTTGCGCGCTGCCGCAGCCACGGAAGTTCATGGTGAGCACGACCCAGCCCATCTCGGTGGCGATCCGCTCCGCGAGCTCGGGGAAGGACTTGCCGGACTGCTGGCTCTCACGGCCCCGGGTGGGGAACCCGTGGCAGAGGACGAGGCCCGGGGCGTCGGCGATCGGCGTCGACGGCTCCGCGAGGTGACCGCTGAGCTCGAGGTCCCCGGAACGGAACACGTAGTCCATCTCCGGAGCGGCCGGTTCCCGAGGACCCTCCGCCTCGGCTGCGTCCGCTCTGCTCCCGGCGACCACCGAGCTGCTCAGGCGTCGCTCGTCGAACGCTGCTTGGCGAAGAGGCGGTACCCCCGGTTGCGCGCCTCGGCCAGGGAGTCGGGTCCGAAGCAGAGGTAGGTCTCCGCTTCCATCAGCTCCTCGATCAGGTGTTCGTCCTCGGGCCCGATGGCATCGACGTCGTAGACCACCTGGGTGCGCTTGTCGCCGACGTACTGGTGGTGCTCGAACTTGCCGGGTCGATCCATGCGCCCATCGTAGGGTCGGAACGGCCTGCGGCTGTACCCCGGGTCAGGCAACCGGCAGCCGATCCGGGGTAGGGCCTGGACCGCTCAGGCCGTCTCCTCGACCCCGTCCGACCCGCCTGGGCCCGAGACCCGGGGACCGATCGCCCCGATCGCCTCGTAGTAGAGCTCCTCCGTGTCGAGGATCGTCACGACGTGGGCGTCGGCGACGTCGACGTCCACGTCCTCGAGTCGACCGATCACCCACGCCAGCGGCTCGTCGTCGGGCACGACGATCAGCCGGTCACCGATGTCGTCGGCGGCCTTCTCCGAGGCCACGCCCTTCGATTCGAGGTAGTCGCAGTGGGCCAGGAGCACCGCCCGGACCTCGTCGTAGGAGATCTCGGCGGTGACGTCGTCCGGGAGTCGGTCGGCGACGAAGTCCACCGCCTCGTCGATGTCGTAGACGCTGCGACGCGGTCGGGTCGCGAGGCTTCCGGTGACGCTGCCGATCGTGACAGCGGCGATGACGAAGCAGACCACGGCGGAGAGGATGATCCAGAACCACATCTGCGGAGAGTCTCGCCCAAGGCACCGGACAACGCTGAACTCGGGTCATCTGACCCCGACATGC
>CAZNQK010000053.1:0-15851 GCA_964575165.1 uncultured Aquihabitans sp.
CAGAACGGGTGAGAGGACCAGATCGCCCGGCGGGTAGGTTTCAGGCCATGAGCGCCTCCACCTCTCCGGGCCGGATCGCCCGGCGCATCGCCGCCATCGCCCCCTCAGCCACCCTCGCGGTCGACGCCAAGGCCAAGGCGATGAAGGCGGCGGGCGCTCCGGTGATCGGTTTCGGCGCCGGCGAACCCGACTTCCCGACACCCGAGGCCATCGTGGACGCCGCCGTCGAGGCCTGCCGGGACCCCCGCAACCACCGCTACACCCCGGCGCCGGGTCTTCCCGAGCTGCGTGAGGCGATCGCGACCAAGACGCTGCGGGATTCCGGGGTCGAGGTCGAGCCGTCCAGGGTGGTTGTCACCAACGGAGGCAAGCAGGCGGTCTACGAGGCGATCCTCGCCGTGGTCGACGACGGTGACGAGGTCCTTCTCCCCGCTCCGTACTGGACGACATATCCTGAGCCCATCCGTCTCGCGGGCGGCGTTCCGGTCGTGCTGCCGACCAGCGAGGACACGGGTTTCCGCGTCACCGTCGATCAGCTCGAAGCGGCAAGAACTCCGAGGACCAAGGCGCTCCTGTTCGTGTCGCCGTCCAACCCGACCGGTGCTGTTTACCCCCGTGAGGAGATCGAGTCGATCGGACGTTGGGCCCTGGAGCACGACGTCATGGTGCTCACCGACGAGATCTACGAGCACCTCGTCTACGACGGCAACGAGCACCACTCCATCCTCGCTGTCGTCCCCGACCTGGCTGACCGCACGATCGTCCTCAACGGCGTCGCCAAGACCTACGCCATGACCGGCTGGCGCGTCGGCTGGCTCATCGCCCCTCCCGACGTCGTGTCCGCCGTGTCCAACCTCCAGAGCCACCTCTGCTCCAACGTCGCCAACGTATCCCAGCGCGCGGCTCTGGCCGCGGTGAGCGGAGACCTGTCGGCCGTCGCCGAGATGCGAGCGACTTTCGACCGTCGACGGAGGGTCATCCACGGGATGCTCTCCGACATCGACGGCGTCACCTGCATGGCGCCGCAGGGTGCCTTCTACGCGTTCCCGAACCTGACAGGACTGCTCGACCGGGACCTGTCCGGCCACAAGGCCACCTCGACGCTCGAGCTCGCCGACCTGGTGCTCGAACAGGCTCAGGTCGCGTTCGTTCCCGGCGAGGCGTTCGATGCGCCCGGGTACGGACGATTCAGCTTCGCACTGGGCGACTCCGACCTCGAGGAGGGCATCGCCAGGGTCCAGCGGCTGGTCGCAGGCTGAGCCCGGACGTCCTAGCCGGAGCTCGCAGGGAGAGGAGGACGGCATGACTGCTGACAGCGCGCCCGGATCGTTGCCGTACGGCTCCTGGCCATCGCCCCTGAGCCCGGCCGACGCGGCCGGATCTGCCGTGCGGGTCTCTGCGGTCTCGCTGTCGCTTGCCGACGACGGGACGACCATCCTGCGCTGGAGCGAGCAACGTCCGGACCTCGGCGGTCGCATCATCGTCCGGCGGGCACCCGTTCCCGAGGATCGGAGGGTCGGTCCGACGCCGGGCGTGATCGACGGCCCGGAGGACATGTCGGCGCGCTCCGGTGTCAACGAGTACGGAGGCGGAGCGTTCTGGTCCGATGGCGAGCAGTCGTTCTGGGTCGACGGGAAGTCCTCGAGGGTCATGACCTGCCCGTCGCCCGGGGCGCAGCCTGCCGCGCTCACCCCGACGCCGCCGACTCCGCGGGGCTGGCGGTACGCGGCCGGCGTCGTGGCCTCGGGACCGTCCGGACGCTGGATCGTCTGCGAGCGCGAGATCCACCCCGGCTCGGACGAAGAGGACGAAGAGTCGGACAGAGGGGCCGTGCCCGAGCCGGTGAACGAGCTGGCAGTGATCTCCGTCGATGGCGGGATCCCGACGACGCTGGTGCGTGACGGCGACTGGTCAGCGGCGCCGGCGGTGTCTCCCGACGGTCGGTTCCTCGCCTGGTTGCGGTGGGGCCACCCCGACATGCCGTGGGATGCCGCCGAGGTCTGGGCGGCCCGACTGGTCCACCCGGAGGAGGCCGATGCCGATGCCGACGCCGTGACGCCCGTCCTCGCCGGGGCACGACGGGTCGCCGGTGGACTCGACGGAGGATCCCGACGTGGGCTCGATCGCGCCGTGGCCGCCTGCCTGCCGTCATGGGATCCAGCGGGTCGTCTGTGGTGGTGCGATGACGCGGACGACTGGTGGCAGCTCCGCCGTGCCGCTGTGCTCGGCCTTCCGGACGAGGGCGACGGCGACCTCCGTCCCGCAGCGCTCGACGTGCCGGGAGAGGTCGGCGAGCCGCGCTGGGTATCGGGCGGCCGCCGCTACGGGTTCACGGGCGACGGTCGGGTCGTTCTTGCGCTGCAACGCGACGGTCTCGATTCGGTCCAGGTCTGGGATCCGGTCAGCGGGATCGTCGAACCGATGTCGGTGCCCGACGGTGGCTTCACCTCGGTGGAGCACCTCGACGTGCTGGGCACGGTCGTCGCCGTCGCAGGCGGCGGGGGAGCGCACCCCACGAGCGCGTGGACCGTCGACCTTCGTGGTGGCCCGCCCATCGACCACCGGGGTCAGGACCCCGACGCTGCACCACCGCGGACGGCAGACGTCTCGATGCCCAGCGGGATCAAGTTCCCGACCGGCGACGAGGAGGAGGCCCATGCCCTGTTCTACGAGCCGACCTCGTCGGTCGCCGTCGGCCCCGACAGCGAGCTGCCGCCGCTGATCGTGCGGATCCACGGCGGTCCGACGGCGTCGGCTCGTGCCGAATACTCGGCATCGGTCCAGTTCTGGACGACCCGTGGCTTCGCCGTCGTGGACGTCAACTACCGAGGTTCGACGGGCTACGGTCGCCGATTCCGCGACCTGCTCAACGGCGCCTGGGGCGTGGCGGATGTGGCGGACTGCGTCGCCGCTGTCAGGTGGCTGAGCGAGCAGGGGCTGGTGGACCCGGACCGCTGCGTGATCCGGGGCGGCTCTTCTGGTGGGTTCACCGCTCTCGAGGCGACCTGTCGATCCGATGTCTTCGCCGCGGCGTGCAGCCTCTACGGCGTCACCGACCTGCGGGCACTCGCGACCGACACCCACAAGTTCGAGTCCCGCTACCTCGACGGCCTCGTCGGACCTTGGCCCGAGGCGGCCGACCGCTACCGAGATCGCTCGCCGCTGCACCACGCCGAGATGCTGAGCCGTCCGGTGCTGTTGCTCCAGGGTGAGGACGACCCGATCGTGCCGCCGTCGCAGGCTCGGGTGCTCCGTGACGCGTTGAAGGCCAACGGCGTGCCTCACGCCCTCATCCTGTTCGAGGGTGAGGCGCACGGGTTCCGCTCGAGCGACACGATCATCAGAGCATTGGAGGCCGAGCTGGCGTTCTACGGACAGGTCCTGGGATTCGACCCGGCCGACGACCTGCCCCCGCTGGTGCTCGAGCGCTGAGGCGCTCCGTCGGCGTCAGAACGGGGTGAGTCAGCTCGTTGCCACCGGGACCAACCGCAGGAGCGATCCGGGACTCGAGTCTTGCGCCACCCAGAGGCTGCCGTCCGGCGCCTGTCGGACGCTCCGAAGTCGCCCCCGGTCGGTGATGCGGACGTCGACGCCTGTGACGGTGTCGGATGTCGACCCGGCGAAGCGGACGAACATGAGCCGTGTGCCCTTGAGCACGGCGACGGCCATCGCCCCGTTCCACTGGCCCCACTGCGAACCCGTCACGAAGGTCGCTCCCGATGGGGCGATCGTCGGGCATCCGCTCGACCACAGCGCTGGGATCGCCCCGGGGATCGTCAGATCGGTCATGGGCCGGCTCTCGTCGTAGCCGGATCCGACCGGGTTCCACCCGTAGTTGCCTCCGGCGACGATCCGATTCACCTCGTCGTCGCAGCCCGTGCCGTGCTCGGTCTCGAACGTCGCAGCGTCGGCGGGCCGGAACGTGAGACCCTGGCCGTTGCGGTGACCGATGCTGTACACGTACGGATCCCAGGTCCCCCCGGGGTTGCCGGGGGCGGGAGCTCCGTCGAGGGTCATCCGCAGGACCTTGCCGGCGCGGACCGTGACGTCCTGCGGCCAGGTGGGCTGCGCCGCGTCGCCCGTGGTCGCCCACAACATCCCGTCGGGGCCGACGCCCAGTCGGCAGCCCTGGTGGCGGTTGCCGGACCCGGCGGGGATGCCCGTGAGGATCGGAGTCGCGTCCGTGATCGAGCCGAGGTCCTCGGCCAGGCGGAACCGGACGATCCGGACGTCGGTCACGGTGCCAGCCGAGCCGTTGTCGAAGCAGGTGTAGATGCGTCGGTTGGTGGCGAAGCCTGGGTCGAGAGCGAGTCCCATGAGGCCGCCCTCGCCGATCGGGACGACTCCGGGCACGGTCGCCACGATCTGGCGGACTCCGCCGACGGCAGCGGCGATGCGCCCGGACCGCTCCGTGACGAGCGGCGTTCCGTCGGGGAGGAAGGCGATGTCCCACGGTCGGGCGAACCCGGCCACCGTGGACGCCACGGCGACGTCGGCGACGGTCGAGGGCGTCGTGGTCGGTGGGGTCGTCGGGGTGGTGGTCGGCGGGGCGGTCGTCGGCGTCGGATCTACGGGGGTCGGGGCGCAGGCTGCCAGGAGCGCCGTCACGGCCAGAGCCGACGCCGAGAGGAGTAGGCCGATGCGGCGGACTCCGGTCGTGTTGCATCGGTGATCTGACGGGTGCCGGCGCATGTTCTTCCCCTGGGTCGAGACGGTCGGGATCAGGCCCTATCGGCATCCGGGGTCGTGGAACTGGAGTGCGAGGTCGCGGGTGGGGGAGGGGCGACAGGATGGCGTGGTCCGACGGACCGGGGCCTTTGCGCAGCCGTCTGGCCGGGTCGGCGGTGCGCGGGCAAGGATGGGCCCCATGCGTGTACTGGTGACCGAGAAGATCGCGGACGGTGGGCTCCAGAGGCTGCGGGATGCCGGCCATGAGGTCGACCTGCAGCTGGACTTCACCCCGGAGTCCCTCCTGGGTCACGTCCGCGGGGCGCATGCGCTGATCATCCGATCCGCCACCAAGGTCACCCGTGAGGTGCTGGAGGCGGGGAGCGACCTGGTCGTGGTCGGCCGGGCCGGCATCGGGCTCGACAACGTGGACGTCGCTTCTGCCACCGAGCGCGGCGTCATGGTCGTGAACGCTCCGCAGTCGAACACCCTGTCGGCCGCCGAGCACACCATGGCGTTGCTGCTCGCCCAGGCCCGTAACGTCCCCCAGGCCCACTCGGCGTTGAAGGCAGGACGTTGGGAGCGCTCGAAGTGGGAGGGCGTCGAGCTGTCCGACAAGACCCTGGGCATCATCGGGCTCGGCCGCATCGGCAAGCTCGTGGCTCAGCGCGCGATGGCCTTCGGCATGAAGCTCGTCGCCTACGACCCCTTCGTCACGGCGGACCGCGCCGGCCGCATCAACGTCGAGCTCGTCGACCTCGACACTCTCATGTCGCGCGCCGATTTCATCACGTTGCACCTGGCCAAGACGCCCGAGACGGCGGGGCTGATCGGTGCCGAGATGCTTGCCAAGGCCAAGCCGTCACTCCGGGTCATCAACGTGGCCCGTGGCGGGATCGTGGACGAGGCCGCACTCGCCGCCGCCATTGCCGAGGGCCGGATCGCCGGTGCTGCTCTCGACGTGTTCGACAAGGAGCCGACCACCGAGTCGCCGTTGTTCGAGCTCGACCAGGTGGTCGTCACCCCGCACCTCGGCGCGTCGACCGCCGAGGCGCAGGACAAGGCCGGCGACACGATCGCAGAGATGGTCGAGCTGGCTCTGGCCGGCGACTTCGTGCCGTTCGCGGTGAACGTGAGCGCGGCCGAGGCGTCGGAGTCGGTTCGCCCGTACCTGCCACTCGCGGAGCGGCTGGGCAGCATCTTCGCCGGACTGTGCGGGACCTCGAAGTCGAGCGGAGTCGCCGGGCCGATCGAGATCGAGTACCAGGGTCAGATCGCCGAATACGACACGCGCATCCTCACCCTGTCGGTGCTCAAGGGCTTCTTCGGGGCGACGGGCGGGGAGCCGGTCTCCTATGTGAACGCCCCACAGGTCGCCGAGGAGCAGGGGATCGAGGTCCGACCGACGGCGACGACGACCGCCCGCGACTACGTGAACCTGATCACCATGCGCGCCGGTGAACACAGCCTCGCCGGGACCCTGGTGGGGCTCCGGGCCGTGCCGACGCTCGTGATGATCGATGACCACACGATCGACGTTCCGCCGTCGGAGCACCTGCTCGTGGTTCGCAACGAGGACCGCCCGGGCATGATCGGCACGGTCGGCACGGTGCTGGGCGAGGCGTCGGTGAACATCGACGACATGGCCGTCGGCTCCAACGAGGAGGGGGCCAAGGCGATCATGGTCATCGCCACGAACCGGACGGTCCCCGAGGATGTCGCCGCTCGGCTGCGCTCGCTCGACGGTGTGATCTCGGCCACCACGATCGGCTGACTCCTCGAGGAGCTGACCGGGGTGCGGTCCCCGGTCGAACGGGCAGCACCGTCTGGGGCCGGTGGTGTCGGATCGGCTCATGGATCCGAAGTCCTTCAACGAGCTCTCATCGCGACAGCGAGGCGTGTTCGCCCGTTCCCAGGTCGAGTCGCTCGGGGCGACCGACGCCGCGATCCGTCACGAGCTCGGCGTGGGCCGATGGCGGGAGGAGCTCCCGTCGGTGTACGGCCTGGCCGGTCATCACGACGGGTGGCGACGACGCCTGTGGATCGCGCATCTCCACGCCGGCGACGGGACCGCGATCGGCATGGACAGCGCTGGTCGGATCCACGGGTACCCGCAGGCGTGGCGAGGGACCCTCGACGTGGTGGTCGCCTCGATGCAGAGTCGCCCGCCCGTTGGGGTGCGGTGGTTCCGCCGAGCCGACCTGCTGCCGCAGGACATCGTTGATCTCGAGGGGCTGCCTCCGTTGACGTCGCCCGCGAGGACGGTCGTCGACCTCGCCGGTCGGACGCATGTCGCGACGCTCCGGCTCATGGTCGAGCACGGCCTCGTCGAGCGGCACTACCGCACGGTGGACCTGGCGGTGCTGCTCGACCGGGTCCGCCGATCGGGCAAGAACGGGGTCCGACGGCTGGCACAGGTGCTGGATGACCTCGGCCCCGGAGAAGGAGTCTCGCGTTCCGAGCTCGAGCGTCTGGGTGACTCGGTCATCACCGCGTCGGGGCTTCCCTCGCCCGAGAGGGAGCACCCGCTCCCGTCGGCCCGGGGACGGAAGGGTTTCGTCGACCGGTGCTGGCCCGAGGCCAAGCTCATCGTGGAGCTCGACGGACGCAAGTGGCATCACCGGTTCCAACAGGCCCTGGCCGACGCCGACCGTCGTCTGGAGGCGCAGGCTCTGGGGTGGCAGACATCCGCGCTGCTATGGGAACACTGCGACAGCGATGCCGATCGCACGGCCGAGGTGCTGCGCACCATCTACGACGAACGAGCTCGCCTGCTCGCCTGAGCTCCACTTCTCGCGTTCTGTGTGCATCTCACGTCGTCAGAGAACGTGAGATACACACAGAATCGGGCTCTGCGGTTGTCAGAAGCGGACGGTGGCCGTTGTGTCGAGGGAATCGGCTGAGTGAGCACCGACGGCGATGTCCGAGATGGTCCAGATCGTCGAGTCGACTATGACCGATCGCAGCAGGTCGGGGGTGACCCCACCGAGGTCCTGTTCCAGCGTGCCGCGGAGGACGAGTCGATCGCCGTCGACGGCGATCACGTCCGCTCCCGCCCACCGGCGGACTGGAGCGACACGTTCCGGCGACACCGATGTGCAGGAGGCATCGGGCGGACACGGGACCGTCGTGGGCGGAACCGGCTCCTCGATCGCTGCGCACATGGCCCCGGGCGGGCAGTCGTCCATGCCGAACGAGGTGGTCGAGACCGGGACGATCGCCTGCTTGCGGACAGGGTCCCAGGTGAACGCGTGCGGGTCGTTCGATACGAGGGACTGGCGGTCGGCTTCGACGATCGAGTCGAGCTCCTTCGGGGCAGTCGGGTCCGACACGTCGAACAGCGACGCCTTGAACCCCGTCACCCTCCCGGTCTGTGGATCGGCGTCGGAGCCGATACCGAGCAGCCGACCGTCGTCGAGGGGATGCAGGTACTCGGAGAACCCGGGCATCTTCAGCTCACCGAGGAGGCGCGGTGCCGTGTCGTCGGACAGGTCGATGGCGAACAGCGGATCCGTCTGACGGAACGTGACCACGTAGGCGCGGTCCTCGATGAAGCGCACGGCCTTCACCTGCTCGTCGAGCCCCAGGCCGTCGAGGTGGCCGACCTCGCGGAGCGTTCCGCTGTCGTCTGGGCGAAGCACGGTGAGACGTCCCGCCGAGACGGGGTTGGGCAACTCTGCTGTCCGGCCCACCGGCTCGCCCTCGGCTATGCCTGCCGGCAGGTCCATGGCAACCGTCCCGTCGGCCCCGGAGGCGGAACCCATGGTGGTCGAGGTCGTGACGACCCGCAGCGCCCCGCCGCTGTCGGACAGCGAGTACTGGTCGAGCATGGATCCAGGGACGAGCCCGCTGCCGGTGTAACGAGCGGCGCCCGGAGCGGTGAGGTCGAAGCGGTGCACAGCGGTCGCTGCGCCCTGGTCGCCCCAGGCGGTGGTGGTGGCGTAGAGCGCATCGGTCGTGGCGTAGACGGTCTCGGCTCCCCCCTCGATCGTGACCGGAGCCAGATCGCCGAGCGTCGCGCCGACGGTGAGGACGGTCATTCCTGAGCTCGGCCCGAACCCGTAGTCGGCAGCGGAGTCCACCGCCATGTCGCCCGTCATCCCTGCTCCGATGGTGCCCGCGGTCGCCGAGGGCGGGACCGACAGCACGTCGCTGCAGGTGCCGAGGGGGCTGGCCTCGCCGCGGGTGTCGAGTCGCTGGGGGAGCATCGCGGCCGCTGCGGTGGGGATGTCGGTCGGCTCGGTCGATGGTGGGGTCGATGGTTCCGTCGTCCTGGTCGGGAACGTGGTGCTCGGCCCGGGCTCGGTCGTCGTGGGTCCGGGCTCGGTGGTCGTGGGCTCGGTCGGAACCGGATCGGTCGGCATCGGCACGGGCTCGATACGTCCCCCGAGCACGGGGCGGATGACGATGCGCACGACGCTGCTGTCGGCGGCATCCGTCTCTGCGCCCGTGCCGCTCCCGCTGCTTCCGGCCTGCCCGCCACCGGCAGTCCCTTCGCTGATCATGCGGGTCGCGACGAGCTCTCCGGCCACCCTCGACTGCTCGAGCACGCGGGGCGCAGAGGCATCGCTCAGGTCGACCCGGCTGATCGTGACGACCGGGACGCTCGACGACGGTGACCAGCTCGGCACGACGGCCACCGCCTCGTCTCCTCGGAGCAGCAGCTGGGAGCCGCCGGCTCCGCCCCCGCCCCCGGCGATCTGACCGTCCGCACCGATCGATGCCGAGCCGTCGACGGTTGGGGAGTCATCGAGGAGCACGACCCGCAGCACGCCGTCACCCGACAGGACGACGAGCCGCCGTCCGTCGGTCTTGACCATGTCGCCCTCGTCGACGGCGCTCTCCTGGTTGTTGGTCCCGGCGATCACCGTCCCCGAGGGCGTCGTGGCCTTGTCGACCGAGGCGCTCCCCGTTCCGGCCGCCGAGTCCGCCGCCGCGGCGGACGGCATCGGAGCGACCGTCGTCAGGGCTGCGCTGGCATCAACGCCGGACGTGGAGGCGTCGCCATCGCCCTCACCCTCTGCGCTGACGGCCTGATCCTCGAGCAATCGGCCGGCGCTGCCCTCGTCGAGCGAGCGCCGCCACCGCTCCTCGAGTTCCCTGCTGGTCTGCTCACGCTCCTCGGCGATCGAGACGAGCTGTTCGCAGTCGTTCGCTCGTACCAGTCGGACGTCGTCGATCTCGAGCGGGCCGCTTCTCATAGGAGGATCGACCCGCACGTCCGGATCCCTGGTGCAGCCGATCGCTGCGATGGTCGTCAGTCCGAGCACGACCGCCAGGACGGCGCGGACCCTGACGCGACACCCATGTCGGGGCCGGGTGATGGCGTCCTGACCGTCGATCGCTCCCATGGCTCCTCCTCGGAATCGCTGCACCCAACGGGTGCGTTCGAGGATGAGACGACCGGAAGGTCGATCTGGTTCCCGTTCCGAGCAGGAAGGTTCCGGACCAGGGCCGTCCTCAGGTCCGAGAACGGTCGGGAACGGCGGTCAGACCGGCGTCGTGACGGGCAACCAGGCGGGTCGATCGTCCTCGAAGGAGGAGATGTCGGACTGGTGCTGAAGGGTCAGTCCGATGTCGTCGAGGCCCTCGAGGAAGCGGTGCCGGACCGAGTCGTCGAGCGGGAACTCCTCGACCAGGTCGATGGCAGGAGCTTCGATCACCCGGCGTTCGACGTCGACGACGACCTCGAGGGTCGGGTCGGCCTCGATGGCGTCGAGCAGACGCCGGCCGACCTCGGGTGACACCTGGACGGGGACGAGTCCGTTCTTGGTGGCGTTGTTGCGGAAGATGTCGCCGAACTGCGGCGACACGACCGCATCGAAGCCGTACTGCTGGATCGCCCAGACGGCGTGCTCACGACTGGAGCCGGTGCCGAAGTTCGGCCCAGCCACCAGCACTTTCGCACCCAGGTGCTCCTCCTTGTTGAGGACGAAGTCCCGGTCGTCGCGCCACTCCGAGAACAGGCCCTTGTCGAAGCCGGTGCGCTCGACGCGCTTCAGCCAGTCCGATGGGATGATCTGGTCGGTGTCGACGTCGGAGCGGTCGAGGGGGACAGCGGTGCCGGTGATGATGCGGACGGGTTCCATGGTGTTCTCCGGTGATCTGCTCTGCGATTCTCGTGACATCTCGGGGGCGTCGTGACGCCCGGATGTCACGAGAATCGGGGAGTTGCGTCGGGTGGGTGGGAATCTCGGGCGGTCTGGCGGTCTGGCCGTCTGGCGGTCTGGCGGGCGGCCGGTCGGTCAGGCGGTCAGGTCGTCGGGGGTGGCGAAGCGGCCTGCTATGGCCGTGGCTGCGGCGACCTCGGGCGACACGAGGTGGGTGCGGCCACCGCGGCCCTGACGCCCCTCGAAGTTGCGGTTCGACGTGGACGCGGACCGCTCACCCGGGGAGAGCTTGTCGGGGTTCATGGCCAGGCACATCGAGCACCCGGGCTCGCGCCAGTCGAAACCGGCCTCGACGAACACCTTGTCGAGGCCCTCGGCCTCGGCCTGGTCCTTGACCGCCCGGGAACCCGGCACGACGAAGGTCCGCAACCCGTCGGCGACGGTGCGACCGCGGGCGACCTCGGCGGCGGCGCGCAGGTCCTCGATGCGGGAGTTGGTGCACGAACCGATGAAGATCGTGTCGACGGCGACGTCGCGCATCGACGTGCCAGCGTCGAGCCCCATGTACTCGAGTGCCCGTTCGGCGGCCGAGCGGAGCACCGGGTCCTCGAAGTCGGCGGGGGAGGGGATCCGCCCGGACATCGGGATGACCTGGCCGGGGTTGGTGCCCCACGACACGAACGGTTCGATGTCGCCGGCGTCGAGGAAGATCTCCTTGTCGAACACGGCGCCGTCATCGGACCGCAGGGTGCGCCAGTCGGCGACGGCGGCGTCCCATTCCGCCCCCTGTGGTGCATGTGGGCGCCCCTTGAGGTACTCGAAGGTCGTCTCGTCAGGGGCGATGAGCCCGGCCTTGGCGCCCGCCTCGATCGACATGTTGCAGACCGTCATTCGGCCCTCCATCGACAGCGACTCGATTGCTGAACCGCGGTACTCCGCGATGTGGCCCATTCCGCCCGAGGTTCCCAGAACGCCGAGGATGGCGAGGATCACGTCCTTCGCCGAGACGCCGGGGCGCAGCTCGCCATCGACGGTGATCGACAGCATCTTGGGTCGGGCCTGCGGGAGCGTCTGGGTGGCGAGCACGTGTTCGACCTCGGACGTGCCGATTCCGAAGGCGATCGCACCGAACGCGCCGTGTGTGGCGGTGTGGCTGTCGCCGCAGACGATGGTCATGCCGGGCAGGGTCAGGCCCTGCTCGGGACCCATCACGTGCACGATGCCCTGACCGGCCGAACCCATCGGGTGGTTGACGATGCCGAACTCGGCCGTGTTGGCCCGGAGCGTGTCGACCTGCTTGCGGCTGATCGGATCGGCGATCGGTTGGTCGATGTCGGCGGTGGGGACGTTGTGGTCTTCGGTGGCGACGGTGAGGTCGGGCCGGCGGACGGTTCGGCCGGTCATGCGCAACCCGTCGAACGCCTGGGGAGACGTGACCTCGTGCACCAGGTGAAGGTCGATGTAGAGGAGATCGGGCTCGCCGTCGGCGGAGCGCACGACGTGGCGGTCCCACACCTTCTCGGCCAGCGTGCTCGGTCGTTCGGTCCCTGTGTCTGTCATCTCGGCACTCCTCGTCCTGCTCTTGTCATCCTGCGCTGGTTCCATCTGCTTGCGGCGATCAGGTGTTGAGCTATCTCAGATACTGAGATATGGTTCTCAACCAGTGGAACCTACTGTAAGCGGTGTCGGCGTCCTGGACAAGTCGTTCGCGCTCGTCTCCGCCGTCTCCTCCGGGCCGTGCTCGTTGGGTGAGCTGGAATGCAGAACGGGCCTGTCCCGGGCGACGGCTCACCGCCTGGCGGTGGCCCTCGAACAGCACGGGATGCTTCGGCGGGGCGATGACGGACGATTCGCACTCGGCCTGCACCTGGTGAGCCTCGGGCGTACCGCAGCCCAGCAGTTCCCGCTCGCCGATACGGCCGCGCCGGCGCTCGCCGAGCTGCGCGACGTGACGGGCGAATCGGCACAGCTCTACGTGCGTGAGGGAGGCGACCGCGTCTGTGTGAGCGCGTTGGAGTCGCCTCATGGTCTCAGGACGATCGTTCCGATCGGGGCGGTGCTGCCGATGGGGCGGGGATCCGCCGGTCGGGTGCTCCGGGGCGAGATCGGATCGAAGGGATGGGTCGAGACCGTCGAGGAGCGCGAGCAGGGCGTCGCCTCCGTGTCGGCCCCGGTCCGCCGTGGTGACGAGGTGGTCGCAGCCATCAGTGTGTCCGGCCCGATCGACCGGATCGGCCGTTCGCCGGGCAGGCGTCACGGCGCGGCGGTCGTGGCGGCCGCCCGCTCGATCGAGTCCCGCCTCTGACATCCCCACGACTGGTGGGTCGGGGGCGCGTCGGAGTTGCTCGCCAGGTCAGCGCACGTCGCGGTTGCGAGCCTTGTGCCTCGCCGTCTGGTTGGCCTGACGCTCGGACTCGCGTTCACGGACCTCGAGGTCGGCCTCCAGCGACTCGAGCTCGGCGACGAGTTGGTGCCACACCTCGACCCGGTCGGCCCCGACGTCACCGCGCCGCACAGCGGCGGTGACCCCACAGCCGGGCTCCGCGCCATGGGCGCAGTCGCCGAACCGGCACTGCTCGGCGAAGGGGGCCAGATCGGCGAACGCCCTCTCGAGCCCGTCGTCCGCGGCCCACAGCCCGACGCCGCGGATTCCTGGAGTGTCGATCAGCAGAGCCCCGTCGGTCAGCGTCACGATCTGGCCTGCGGTCGTCGTGTGGCGACCGCGACGATCGCCCTCGCGAACCTCGGCGGTGAGCTGCACCTCGTGACCGGCCAGCGAGTTGGCCAGCGTCGACTTTCCTGCACCCGACGCCCCGAGCAGTGCGAGGACGTGGCCGGTGCCGGTCACGTCGGCCAGCTGTGTCAGCTGTTCGGGGTCCCGGTTCGACACGGCGTGCACTCGCACGTCGGGCGCCCACCTGCGGGCTTCGGCGATCTGGTCGGCGGTCGTGGCCGCGTCGACCAGGTCCGCCTTCGTCAGCACCACGATCGGAACGGCGCCGCTCTCCCAAGCAAGGACCAGCTCGCGGGCCAGCCGGGGTGGGTTGAGGCCGACGTCGAGGGGCTGGAGGACCAGGACGTGATCCATGTTCGCCGCCACGGCCCGGGACTCGACGGCGATCTGTCCGCGGGCCACGCCCGGGGAGCGTCGCTCGAACACCGTGCGACGGGGCAGGATCGCCTCGATCCTGCCGGCGATCTCGTCGAGGGCGACGAGGTCACCGACCACAACTCGACGGGCGGACTTGGCCGCAACCACGAGCAGCTCGCACCCGGGACGGGTGGAGGCTGTGATGCCTCCCTTGTCGATGCGCACCACGCGGGCCGGAACCGTCGGGTCCGCTCCCGAGTCGGACGTCGCCATCCGCTCCCACGTTTCCTGCCAGTGGCTGTCCCACCCAGGAGGGTCGGCGGGGTTCGTCACCTCGGCAGCATCGCGCGGGCCGGCTCGGCACGGCAGGCTCGGGCCGCCGCGGGCTTGCGGGCGCCGGCGGGGCCGTCCATACACTCGCGTCTCATGGCCCCGCCTTCCGGGTCGAGCGCGAGCTCCCCGTTCCCAGAGGTGCTCGCCGCCATCGACATCGGCACCAACTCGATCCACATGGTGGTGGCGCGCGTCGCCGGCAACGACCGCTTCGAGGTGATCACGAGGCAGAAGGAGATGGTCCGGCTCGGCTCGGGTCAGGGCGAGATGAAGCACCTGGAGCCCGATGCCATCGACCGCTCGATCGAGGCGCTGACCCGCTGTCGCCAGCTCGCTGAGTCGTTCGACGCGACTGTCTTCGCCGTCGCCACCTCCGCTGTCCGTGAGGCGCGCAACGCGGCCGAGTTCCTGGACCGTGCACGCTCCGAGTCGCGTGTCGTCGTCGACGTCGTCCCCGGCCATGAGGAGGCGCGCCTCATCCGCCTCGGTGTCCTCCAGGCCCTTCCTCTGTGGGAGCGGGACATGGTCCTGTTCGATGTCGGTGGCGGTTCGACCGAGGTGGTGTTCGGTCGTGGCGAGGACATCTCCTATGCCCGCTCGATCAAGCTCGGTTCGCTGCGGATGACGAGGTCGTTCTTCCCTGACGGTCAGGTCGGGTCGACGGCCGTGCAGGAGTGTCGGCGCTATGTGCGAGCTCGGCTCGCTCCCATGCTCCGCGACGCCACGACGCTGCCGTTCGAGGTGGCGGTGGCGTCCTCGGGCACGGCCGAGACGCTGGCCGCGATGGCGTTGAGCCGAGATGGTGGCTCCCTTCCGCAGACGCTGAACGGCGCGGTCGTCACCCGCGACGCCCTTGCAGAGGTCATCGACGACCTCGCAGCGGCGGCGAGCAACGACGAGCGCAGGTCGCTTCCCGGGATGGACCCCGCTCGCGCTGACATCCTGCTCGGCGGCGGGATCGTCGTCGAGCAGCTCTGCGACGCCCTGGGCATCGTGGAGCTCGTCATCTCCGAGTACGCGCTGCGTGAGGGCGTCCTGCTCGACGGGCTGCACCGGCTCCGTGGGGGATCGCTGCATCGCCTGTCGACGTTGCGGGAGGAGTCGGTCACGCACCTCATGGAGCTGTGCGACGACGACCCCGGGCACTCGTTTCAGGTGAAGGATCTGGCGTTGCGGCTGTGCGACGCCCTGGGTGATCGCCTCGGGCTCGACGACTCGGACAGGGAGCTGTTGAACGCTGGAGCCCTATTGGCCAACGTCGGGCTCTTCGTCAGCCACTCGGCGCACCACAAGCACAGCTACTACGTGATCCGGAACTCGGAGCACCTGATGGGCTTCACCGATCGGGAGATCGAGCTGATCGCCCAGGTCGCCCGGTACCACCGGAAGGGGCGGCCGTCGGAGAAGCACCCGGAGTTCGCGTCGTTGGCGCCGGAGGACCAGGCCCGGGTGCGGGCGATGGTCGCGTTGCTGCGCGTCGCTATCGGGATGGACCGCAACCACGACCGGGCGGTCGCGGACCTGGAGGTGTCACAGCGTGACGGGGTGGTGCGGATCGTGATGGTTCCCCGGTCGATGGCCGACGGTTCGGTGTCGGACCTGTCGCTCGAACGGCACACGGCGAGCGAGCGATCAGGCCTCCTCGCCGA
>CAZNQK010000053.1:15951-20584 GCA_964575165.1 uncultured Aquihabitans sp.
CGGGAAGCCTTGCTACTTCGCGGCGATGCGCTCCAGCAGCTCGACCATCTTCTCCTCGTTGGACTTCTCGTCCTCGGTCTTGCCGCCGCGGTCGCGCCAGGCGTTCATCGGGGCCACGATGACGAAGTACACGGCGCCCGCGGTGATGAGGAAGGTGATGACGGCGGAGATCACTCCGCCGTAGAGGAACTCGGCGCCGTTGATCGTGAAGGACTTGGCGGCGAGGTCCTTGACGTCTCCGGGAAGGACCAGCCCGATGAGCGGATCGATGATCCCCCTCGTGAAGCTGGTGACGACCAAGCCGAACGCTGCGCCGATGACGACGCCGACGGCAAGATCGATGGCGTTGCCCTTGGCGATGAACTCCTTGAAGCCCTTCAGCACGTTGTACCTCCGTGTCGGTGGAGCGGATCCCGATCACCGAATGATGGGTCAATCGAGCCGCGACATGGGGGACCGATGCCGGATGCTGCCGTTCGACGCGACGAGGGGCTACTCGATGTCGACGACGACGACGGTGAGCGAGCCGTTCGGTGCGTCGTAGGTGACCGAGTCGCCGGGCTTCGCCCCGATCAGTGCCGAGCCGAGCGGTGATGTGGGCGACACGACGTGCAGGTCGTCGTGGCGTTCCTCGATCGAACCGACGAGATAGCGCTCCGCCTCGTCCTCGTCGTCGCCGTCATAGCGGAGCGTCACGACCGAACCCGAGCGCACCGCCTCGGATCCGCCGCCCTCGACGATCACCGCCTTCTCGAGGATGCCGTGGAGCTTCGCGATGCGTGCCTCCATCTTCGACTTCTCCTCCTTGGCGGCGTGGTACTCGGCGTTCTCCTTGAGGTCGCCGTGCTCGCGTGCCCGTTCGATGCGGTCCGCCATCTCGATGCGGCCGTGGGTCCGCAGGTCCTCCAACTCGGCCGTCAGGCGTTCGTGCGCGGACTGGGAGAGCTCGTGGGCGTCGGCCATGGCGCCAGAGCCTACGGGCGTCACCTACGGGTGGGGGTACACTGCTTGCCGTGACCAACGCGCATCCCCTCACCGTCGTCCGGTCCGTAGCGATTCGCTAGCGCACGCCTCTTCCGGCGTGCGCGACAAACCGTCCACCTCCGTGGGCGGTTTTGTTTTGCCCGGAGCGCCAGGATCCCGGGTCGACACCGAAGACGAGAGCTCATCCGGCGTCGCTGCGGCGATTCCGACAGGTTCAGGCTGACAGGAACAGGAAGCGACGACATGGCACACAGGATCGGCGTGGTCGGCGGCGACGGCATCGGCCCCGAGGTGATCGCCGAGGCGATCAAGGTCCTCGACACGACAGGCGTGTCCTACGAACGGACCGACTACGACCTCGGAGCGCACCGCTACCTGGCCGACGGCACCGTGCTCCCCGACGAAGTCATGGACGAGTGGCGATCCCTCGACGCCATCCTTCTCGGCGCCGTCGGTGATCCCGCCCCCGGCGTCGCCGCTCCGGCCGGTCTGGTCGAGCGGGGGATCCTGTTGCGGATGCGCTTCGAGCTCGACCAGTACATCAACCTGCGGCCGTTCCGGTTGCCGCCCAAGGCAGACTTCGAGGTGATCCGGGAGAACACCGAGGGCACCTATGCAGGCGAGGGCGGATTCCTCCGGAAGGGCACGCCGCACGAGATCGCGACCCAGGGTTCGGTCAACACCCGCCTCGGTGTCGAGCGATGCATCCGGTACGCGTTCGACCGCGCGGCCGCCACGGACCGTCGCCACCTGACGCTGGTCCACAAGAAGAACGTGCTCACCTTCGCCGGCGACCTGTGGCAGCGGACGTTCGACGAGGTCGCGGCCGAGTACCCGCAGGTCGGCACCGGCTACGACCACATCGATGCGGCGTGCATCCACTTCGTCGAGCGGCCCGAGCGTTACGACGTGATCGTGACCGACAACCTCTTCGGCGACATCCTCACCGACCTCGGCGGGGCCGTGGCGGGCGGCGTCGGCTTCGCGGCCTCGGCCAACCTCAACCCGGCCCGGACCGGGCCCTCGATGTTCGAACCGGTTCACGGCACCGCGCCCGACATCGCAGGGCAGAACAAGGCGAACCCGGTCGCTGCCGTGATCTCGCTCCAGCTGATGCTCGACTTCCTGGGTGAGCCAGAAGCGTCGGCCAAGGTCGCTGCCGCCTGCACCGACCCGGAGCGCTACAGCGGATCCACGACCGACATCGGCGACGCGCTCGCGGACGCTGTGGAGAACGCCTGACCGCACCCACAGGACGACAGCACCCCTGCAACGAGAGAACTCGAAGGACCAGACCATGCCCATCACCCCCACCGAGAAGATCTGGATGAACGGTGAGCTCGTCCCGTGGGACGACGCCCGGATCCACGTGCTGACCCACTCGCTCCACTACGGCATGGGAGTCTTCGAGGGCATCCGGGCCTACGAGACGCCCAACGGGCCCGGGGTGTTCCGCCTGACCGAGCACATCGAGCGCCTCCACCGTTCGGCGGTCATCATGGGCATGCCCATGCCGTATTCGGTCGAGGAGCTGGTCACAGCGACCAAGGACGTCGTGCGCTCGTCCGGTCTGCCCTCCTGCTACATCCGACCGATCGCCTACTACGGCTACGGCGAGATGGGTCTCAACACGATCCCGTGTTCGGTCGACGTCTCGATCGCGTGCTGGCCCTGGGGCGCATACCTGGGTGACGACGCCGTGACCAAGGGCGTGCGCATGAAGATCAGCACCTGGACCCGCCACGACCACAACACGATGCCACCGGCGGCCAAGACGACCGGCAACTACGTGAACAGCTCGCTCGCCAAGGTCGAGGCGCTGAATGCCGGCTACGACGAGGCAATCATGTTGAACCCGTCGGGCCTCGTCTCGGAGTGCACCGGCGAGAACATCTTCGTGGCCCGCCACGGTCGCCTGATCACTCCGCCGCTGTCGGCCGGGGCCCTCGAGGGCATCACGCAGTCGACCGTCGCGGCGATCGCCGACGATCTCGGCTTCGATGTCGTCGAGGGCGACCTCACCCGCTCCGACCTCTACGTCGCCGACGAGATGTTCGTCTGCGGCACTGCCGCCGAGGTCTCTGCGGTCAACTCCGTCGACGACCGAGAGCTGCCGTGTCCCGGGCCCATGACGACGGCCATCGCCGCGGAGTACGCCAAGGTCGTCCGCGGTCAGGTCGACCGCCACAAGGACTGGGTGGAGCTCGTCGCATGAGCGGGGAACGACGCTGATGGCCGACTTGGGCGCAGGTGGCGCCCTGCCAGACGTGGGCGCGCCCGCTGGGACACCGCGCGAGGTCGACATCTTCGACACGACGCTGCGCGACGGCGCCCAGTTCGAAGGCATCTCGTTGACCGTCGAGGACAAGCTGCGCGTCGCCGAGCAGCTCGACTGGCTCGGCGTGGCATGGATCGAGGGCGGCTATCCGCAGGCCAACCCGAAGGACGAGGAGTTCTTCCGTCGGGCGGCATCGGGGGAGCTGCGACTGTCCACCTCGACGCTCGTCGCGTTCGGCTCCACCCGCCGCCCCGCCGGCAAGGTGGACTCGGACCCGACGCTGTCGGCCCTCGTGGGCGCCGGAACATCCACGGTCTGCATCGTCGGCAAGTCATGGGACTTCCACGTGACCGAAGCGCTCGGAACCACGCTGGATGAGGGTGTCGCCATGGTGGGGGAGTCCGTCAGGTTCCTCAGCGGTGCGGGACTCCGGGTCTTCTTCGACGCCGAGCACTTCTTCGACGGCTTCAAGGCGAACCCGGAGTTCGCGCTCCGGGTGCTCGAGGCCGCAGCGACGAACGACGCCGAGGTCCTGGTGCTCTGCGACACCAACGGCGGGTCATTGCCACACGAGGTGCAGCGGATCACCTCCGAGGTCTCGTCGTACTTCGAGGGCACCCGCATCGGGATCCACACCCAGAACGACTCCGGGTGCGCCGTGGCCAACTCGATCGCCGCGGTGCTCGGTGGGGCGAAGCAGGTGCAGGGGACCGTCAACGGCTACGGCGAACGCACCGGCAACGCCAACCTGATGACGGTCATCCCGGACCTGACGCTCAAGCTCGGGGTGGGGACGCTGCCCGAAGGCCGGATGGAGCGACTGACGGCGGTGTCCCGTCACGTCGCCGAGCTGGTGAACCTTCCGCCGCACCCCGCCGACCCCTACGTCGGTTCGTCGGCCTTCGCCCACAAGGGCGGCCTGCACACATCCGCGTTGGGGAAGGTCGGGGGAGCGAGCTACGAGCACATCGACCCGGCGGTCGTCGGCAACCGCACGCGGGTTCTGGTCTCTGATCTCGGCGGCCGCGCCGGAATGGCGATGAAGGCGGCCGAGTTCGGCGTCGAGCTCGACGGTCGAGCGGCCGGCGAGCTGTCCGAGCGGCTCAAGCTGCTCGAGGCGGAGGGATACGTGTTCGAGGCGGCCGATGCCTCGCTCGAGCTGCTCATGCGCCGTGCGTCCGGATGGGAGCAGGACTTCTTCTCCGTCGAGGCGTACCGGGTGTCGAGCTATCACCGGAGGGCCGTCGGGTCCGGCGCAGGTGGCTCCTCGACGTCGGCCACTTCGACCTCAGGGGTCCTGCCCGGCGACCCGGACGCCGTCGATCTGTCGACTGAGGCGACCGTGAAGCTGTGGGTCGGAGAGGATCGGCT
>CAZNQK010000054.1:0-19903 GCA_964575165.1 uncultured Aquihabitans sp.
GTGAGCTCGTCGTGGTTGCGCAGGAAGATGCCCCACTGGCAGCCGTCGGGGATCTGCGGGATGCGGGCCAGGATCTCGGCGATCGGACTCGACTCCTCACGGCGCAGGCTCATGAACATGCGCGGCATCAGCGGGAAGTGGAAGCACATGTGGCACTCGTCGCCGTCGCCGAAGTACTCGATGACGTCCTCGGGCCACTGGTTCGCCTCGGCCAGCAGCACCTTGCCGGGGAACTCGTCGTCCACCGCCTTGCGCATCCGACGCAGGTAGTCGTGGGTCTCGGGGAGGTTCTCGCCGTTGGTGCCGTCGCGCTCGAACAGGTACGGCACCGCGTCGAGGCGGAAGCCGTCGAGGCCGAGGCCCAGCCAGTGGGTGACGACGTCGAGCATGGCCTGCTGCACGTCGGGGTTGCGGTAGTTGAGGTCGGGCTGGTGGTGGAAGAACCGGTGCCAGTAGTACTGGCCGCGGACCGGGTCCCAGCTCCAGTTCGACGACTCGGTGTCGGTGAAGATGATGCGGGCCTCGGACCACTGCTGGTCGTCGTCGCCCCAGACGTACCAGTCGGCCTTCGGGTTGGTGGCGTCCTTGCGCGACTCCTGGAACCACGGGTGCTGGTCCGAGGTGTGGTTCATCACCATGTCGGCGACGACCCGGATGCCACGACGGTGGGCCTCCTCGATCAGGTTGGCCGCGTCCTCTGTCGTGCCGAAGTCCGGGTGCACCTCGTAGAAGTCCGCGATGTCGTAGCCGCCGTCCTTGAGCGGCGACGCGTAGAAGGGCAGTAGCCACAGGCAGTCGATGCCCAGCCACTCCAGGTAGTCGAGCTTCTCGGTGAGGCCGCGCAGATCGCCGTTGCCGTCACCGGACATGTCGTAGAACCCCCTGACGAGCACTTCGTAGAAGATCGCTCGTCGGAACCAGTGCGGGTCGACGACTGGGAGGGAACCGGTGGCGGGAGGGGGCTTCATGGCGTGCTCAAGGCTACCGGCGGCACCAGGTTCGGCGGTTCCTCTGGCACCCTCCGCGTTTTGTGTGCATCTCACGTCGCTCCACGACGTGAGATGCACACAAAACGCGGGGTAACGCAGGGGGAAGGGTCAGCCGCGGACGACTGCGAGGACGTGGCCTGGCCGCTCCGCCGGGTCCAGGAGCACGTAGTTCGCCGAACCGCTCCACGTGTACGTGGCGCCGTCGAGCTCGTCGCGGACCGTGAACGGCACCCCGTCCACCAGACCGAGCGCACCGAGGTCCAGGTGCACAGTCGCCTCACGCACCTCGGCAGGGTTCAGGTTCACCACGCAGATCACCGTGTCGGCCTCGGCGGCCTCCCCGACCAGGTGCGAACCGGCCGGCGCATGGTGCGAGTAGACGAGCATGTCGTCGCAGTCGACGTCGTGGAAGTGCAACGAGCCGATCCGACTCATCGCCGGATGAGCCCGACGCAGGTGGTTCAACCTCGACAGCAGCGGCATGAGGGAATCCGACCGGCCCCAGTCGCGCTTCTTCAGCTCGTACTTCTCGGAGTTGAGGTACTCCTCGTTGTCAGGCGACGCCGGGCGGTTCTCGCACAGCTCGAAGCCCGAGTACACCCCCCAGCTGGGAGACAGGGTGGCGGCGAGCACCGCCCGGAGGCGGAACGCGGCCGGTGAGCCGTCGCGCAGCGGACCGGAGAGGATGTCGGGGGTGTTGGGCCACAGGTTCGGGCGGAACCACCCTGACGCCGGACCCCGTGCCAGCTCCTCGCCGTAGGCGCGCAGCTCCCAGGCCGATGTGCGCCACGTGAAGTACGTGTAGCTCTGGTGGAAGCCGACCTCCGCGAGCGCGTGCATCATCGACGGCAACGTGAACGCCTCGGCGAGCAGCACCAGGTCCGGCCACCGCGCCAGGAGCTCCGGGATGACCCACGCCCAGAACGCGACGGGCTTGGTGTGGGGGTTGTCGACCCGGAAGGACCTGATGCCACGCTCGGCCCAGAACTCGAAGACCCCGCGGCACGCCTCCCAGAGGGCCACCCTGTCGGACTCGAGCTCGGGCCAGAAGTTGATCGGATAGATGTCCTGGTACTTCTTCGGCGGGTTCTCCGCGTAGCGGATCGAGCCGTCGGGCAGCTGCGTGAACCACTCGGGATGGTCCCTCGCCCACGGGTGGTCGGGACTGCACTGGAAGGCGATGTCGAGCGCCACCTCGACTCCGAGCTCGCCCGCCCTGCTCACGAAGCGGTCGAAGTCCTCGAGCGTCCCCAGGTCGGGGTGCACCGACGTGTGACCCCCTTCGCCCCCCGATCCGCCGAGCCCGATCGCCCAGGGGCTGCCCACGTCGGTGGGTCGCGCCACGAGCGTGTTGTTGCGCCCCTTGCGGTTGCTCGTCCCGATCGGGCTGATCGGCGGCAGGTACAGAACGTCGAAGCCGGCGGCGGCAACGTCCTCCAGCCTGCCCCAGAGGGCCGAGCCCTCGACGAAGCCGCCCTCGGAACGGGGGAAGAGCTCGTACCAGCTCCCGCGGACGGCCCTCTCACGGTCGACCCGCAGCGGCATCCGCGCAGATGTGGCCGTCTCGACCGGGTGTGGGACCCCGTCGAGCAGCGCCGCGACCGCGTCGTCCAGGCCGGCAGCCAACCTCGTCCGATCCGAGCAGTCCGTCGAACGGAGACCGGCGATCGCGTCGCTCAACCGAGCCCGCTGCGTCGCGCGGACCTCTGGCAGCATCTCCTCCAGCAACCGGGCACCGACCTCGAACTCCACCTCCAGGTCCTGGCCCGCAGCGGCACGGGCCCGCAGATCGCGTCGCCACGTGGCGAACGGGTCCAGCCACGCCTGGACCTCGATCTCGTAGCGACCGGGTCCTTCCACGACGACGACGCCGTCCCAACGGCCGGACCCGTCCGAACGATCTGTCAGCGGAGCGGTCGACCACCGGCGCGCCGATCGGTCGCCATCGACGCGTCGCAACCGCACCCGGCCTGCGAGCAACCCGTGGCCGTCGCGCACGAGGGTCGCCGACACCGTGACCTCGTCGCCCTCGACCGCACGGGCCGGACAGCCGCCCGGGGTGCGCGGCGCCGGATCGACGAAGAGGATGCGGGCGGGGGTTCGACTGCGGGCCATGGTCCTCCGACCGGACGACGGGTTCGGGAACGTCCTGAGGCGGTGCGGCTCAACGCCGCCGGATCGCCATGTCGAACTTACCGGTGGCCCAGGGCAAACCGTCGGTGGAGATCCACACGCCGCTGATCGAGAACACCCGGACCCCGAGGACCGACATGCGCCCGAGCACCATGAAGGACCTGTCGAGCCCGCTCTCCGGATCCCTGACGGAGATGGCGCCGGTGACGAACTCCCCTCCGTCGGAGCTCAGGTCCACTACGAGAGCCGTCCCCTCGTCGACCATGCGACCCTTGAGGCGCCCTCCGTCGACCTCGGTGTTCGTCAGCGTGCCCTGCACCGTCGGGTCGATGAGGAACGAGTGTGAGAACTCGACCGGGCCGCGCAGGTCGACGTCGAAGTAGACGTCCTGCACCAGTGGCCTGACGATCGGAGCGACGGTGGTTGCGGTCGGACCCGTTCGCTGCTGGCCGGTGTCGGGATCCAGGAACCCGATCGGCCCGTCGCACTCGACCCGCTCCGCGTCGTTGCGACACGGGGCGAGGGTCAGCCAGCGACCATCCGTCGTCCATCCGGGCGTCGCCACACCGAACGTGGCGGCGTCCGATGTGCCGGGCGGTGTGATGTCGACGGGACGGCCGCCCTTGGAGGAGACGAGCATCAGACGCGAGCATCTGCGGCCACCTCCGTAGACGATGCGGGTGCCGTCGGGAGACACGTTCGGGTTGCACATGGTCGGCGATGTGGCGAGCGTGGAACGGGTGAGCGTGTCGGTGTCGATCCGGACCAGCTCACGGCGGCCCTTGGCCGGACCGACGGCCACGACGTAACGACCGTCCGGAGCGAACGCCGGATCGTCCGCAGAGAAGTACGTGGGGATCTCCGTGGACGAGGTCGCCGCGACCAACGTGTAGCGCCGGTTGGTGCCGGGGATCACCGACTCGAGCACGAGGAGGTCGTCGGACGGCGACACCGTCACCCCCACGTACGAGCGCTCCGACGGGTCACCGATCCTCGTGAGCTCCCTGCCCTCGCGCGACACCACCTTGACCACGTTGCCGAGGACGCCCTCGGGCAGCGGCACACGGAAGACCCCGGGACCGGACAGCGGGCGGGGGGTCGCAGAACGCGGGACAGCCATGTCCTGGGTCCCGACCGCGAGGTACGCGAGGTTGGCTCCGGTCGCGTCCCACGCCAGCGACGGATCACGACCGAGAGAGGACGTCACGGCGTCCGTGGCGAGGACGACCGGGGCACCTCCGGCGATGGGAACCACCACGAGAGCGCCGTCGCCCCGGATGAAGGCCACGACATCGCCCGTCGGCGCCACCGCGACCCCACCCTGGCCGCCCCGTCCGAGCGCCGCGCCCTGAGCGACCTCGATCGGCCCAGCGTCGCCCTGTCCGACCCACACCCTGCCGTCGGGCGTCACGTAGGCGACCTGACCTGACGGGTCGCCCGCCGAGGTGGTCGACGTCGGGGACCCGATACCCGGCGTCGTGACGCCGGGACCGGGACCGGGCGACGTCGTCGAGGTGGGACCACCTACCTGCGCCCGCACCAGCCCCGCCGTAGACCCACCGACGATCGCAGCGACAGCGACCAGAGCGACGGCGAGCAGCGCTCTGACGGGCAGCGCGGCCGCTGACGGCCAGCGCCAATGGTGCCGGCCGACGAGGCGCGGCCGAACATCGGGATCGCGCCGGAGAGCCATGCGATCGTCCAGCGTACCGGCAGGCTCCCGGCGGCCTCCCGCGGCATGCGGACCGACCGGCAGTAGCCTCGCAAAGCGTGAAAGCCCTCCGTTCGTTCACGGTCCGCCCACGACTGCCCGAGCCGCTGCTCCCGCTCGATGCCCTCGCCAGCAACCTCCGTTGGTCCTGGGACCGCCCCACCCGCGAGCTGTTCACCAGCATCGATCCTCACATCTGGGACGAGGGGGGCCACGACCCCCGCCGCGTCCTCGCCGAGGTGTCACCCGAGCGTCTCGAGGAGCTCGCATCCGACCCGGTCTTCCTGGAGCACCTCAACGCCGCTGCGGCCGCTCTCGGGTCCTACGCCACGCTCCCGCGGTGGTTCCAGCACGAGCTCGACTCCGGTCGGGTGCCCACCGACGGCGGCGAGTCCGCTCTCGACGGCGGCGTCGTCGCCTACTTCTCGCCCGAGTTCGGGATCGCCGAGGCGGTGCCGCAGTACTCCGGCGGCCTCGGGATCCTCGCCGGAGACCACCTCAAGGCCGCGTCCGATCTCGGCATCCCCCTCGTCGCGATCGGTCTCTTCTACCGCCATGGCTACTTCCGCCAGTCCCTCACCGTGGACGGATGGCAGCAGGAGCGCTTCCCGGACCTCGACCCGTACGCCATGGCGCTCGAGCTGTGCCACGACGCGCGGATCAGCGTCGAGCTCGGCGAACGGAACCTCGTCGCCCGGATCTGGCGGGCGACGGTGGGTCGCACCTCGCTCTACCTGCTCGACGCTGATGTCGAGGAGAACCCACCGGAGCTCCAGCTCGTCACGGACCGCCTCTACGGCGGCGACGTCGAGCACCGGCTCCGCCAGGAGATCCTCCTCGGCATCGGCGGCGTCCGGGCGCTCGAGGCGCTCGGGGTCCCCGCTCACGTCTTCCACACCAATGAGGGTCACGCCGGGTTCCTCGGACTGGAGCGGATCCGCACCCTGATGCAGCGTGATGGGCTGAGCTTCGACGAGGCGCTCCACGCCGTGCGCGCCGGTGCCGTCTTCACGACCCACACGCCGGTCCCCGCGGGGATCGACCAGTTCCCCAGGGAGCTGATCGAGCGGTACTTCTCGGGGTGGGTAGCGGAGTGTGGGATCGACCTCGATCAGCTCATGTCGCTCGGGCACCGTCCGGCGTCGAGCCCAGATGACCGGTTCAACATGGCGGTGATGGGCATGCGCCTCGCGGAGCGCCGCAACGGCGTCTCGGCTCTGCACGGCGAGGTGAGCCGTGACATGTTCTACGACCTGTGGCCGGGTGTGCCCAAGGCCGAGGTCCCCGTCGGCCACATCACGAACGGCGTGCACGGCTCCACGTGGGTCTCCGCCGAGATGTCGAAGCTCTTCTCGGACCAGGTCGGCTCGGACTGGCAGTCCGCGGACCGTGCTGCCTGGGAAGCGATCACGGCCGCCGACGACGACGTGCTCTGGCAGGCCCACCGTTCGGCCAAGGTCCGCATGGTCGAACAGGTCCGTGCTCGGCTGCGATCGTCCGGCGAGTCGGTGGGTCGCTCACCCTCGGAGCTGGCGTGGGTGGACGAGGCTCTCGATCCCGACGCTCTCACCATCTGCTTCGCCCGGCGCTTCGCGACCTACAAGCGGGCCGCGCTCCTGCTCGGACAGCCCGATCGCCTCCGGGCGCTGCTCTCCGACGAGCAGCGGCCGATCCAGTTCGTCTTCGCGGGCAAGGCCCATCCCGCCGACGACAAGGGCAAGGAGCTGATCCGCCAGGTCGTCGCCTTCTCACAGGCCGACGACGTCCGCAGTCGCTTCGTGTTCGTCGAGGACTACGACATGGCCCTCGCCCGCTCGCTGGTGCAGGGCGCGGACATCTGGTTGAACACCCCGGTCCGGCCCATGGAGGCCTCGGGGACCAGTGGCATGAAGGCGGTCATGAACGGAGCGCTGCACTGCTCGGTCCTCGACGGGTGGTGGGCAGAGTGCTTCGAGCCGGGTTCCACGGAGTCCGTGCCCAACGGATGGGCGATCTCCTCGGCCGAGGCCATACCGGACGAGGAGCGGCGCGCCGAACTCGAGGCGAACAGCCTGTTCGACATCCTCGAGACCCAGGTCATACCCACCTACCACTCCGGCACCGCCACCCCCGAGGCGTGGATCGCCCACGTGAAGGAATCGCTGCGCACCCTCGCCCCGTTCGTGAGCGCCCACCGCATGGTGCGTGACTACGTCGAGGACCTGTACCTCCCTGCTGCGGCACGGTCGGTCGAGCTGGCATCGGACGGCTTCCGCGGTGCCCGCGACCTGGCGGCCTTCAGGGCCCGCCTGGATGCATGCTGGCACCTCGTGCACGTGGACGACGTCGACGTGGACGATGCCGTCGCCGACCTGGGCGGGACCCGCACCGTGACCGCCGTGGTCGCCCTCGGCGAGCTCGGACCCGACGAGGTGGAGGTCCAGCTCGTCGTCGGCAGGGTCGGTCAGGCCGGCCAGATCGAGGACTCCGTCACGATGGCCATGAGCGACGACGGCGCCGTGGGCGACACCCACCGGCGCTTCGTCGCCGACGCCCCGCTCGTGAGTGCCGGACGCATGGGCGTGACGGTCAGGGCCGTGCCATCGAGCCCGCTCGTCGAGGTCCCGTTGGAGCTGGGACACGTGGCCTGGGCCGACTGAGGGATCAGCCGAAGTCGGCCTTGCCGGGCCCGTCGCGGAGGAAGGACCGCACCCCGGTCGTCGCGTCGTCGGTGGAGAACGATTCGACGAAGAGACGCTGCTCCAGCTCCAGGCCGTCCTCCAGGGATCCGTCGAGGCCCTCGTCGATCGCCCGTTTGGCGATGGCGAGCGCCGAACGGGGGCCCCGAGCGAAGGCTGCGGCCCGCTCGAGAGCCGCATCGAGAGCATCACCTTCGACGACCTCGTCGACGAGGCCGATGGCGTGGGCCTCGGATGCGTCGACCATCCGACCGGTCATCACCAGGTCCTTTGCCCGGGCGGGTCCGACGAGGCGGGCGAGGCGTTGGGTCCCCCCACCTCCCGGGATGATGCCGAGCAGGATCTCCGGCTGACCGAAGCGGGCCCCGGATGCAGCGATCCGGAAGTCGCACGCCATCGCCAGCTCGCAACCACCACCGAGCGCCACGCCGTTGACCGCGGCGATCGTCGGACACGGCAGGGCGGCCAGGTCCCCGAGGGCGTCGAGGAAGCCCGCGCCGATCTCGCCGATCCGTTCGGGCGTCCCGACCGAGAACGGCTCCGCTCCCCCGTTCTCTGCGAACTGCGTGATGTCGGCGCCGGCGGCGAACACCTTCGGTCCGCCGGTGACCACCACGGCACGGGCGCCAGCGGCGCGCAGTTCTCCCACCACGGCACGCAGCTCCGACAGCACCTCCACGCTCAGGGCGTTGACCTTGCCGTGCTGGAGCGTGACCACGTCGACACCATCCGCGGTGCGATCGTGGCGGACGAGGGCTTCGTTGGCGTCGGTCATGGGTCGGGACAGTACCGGGACCGTCGGGACAGCTCGGCTGCGGCACGGGAACGGACCTCGGTGGCGGACGGTCTCCGGTCCGGGTCGGGATCGCAGCACACGTCGACGAGCCCGGACAGACCACGTGGCAGCATCGAGACGTCCGGAGGGCATCCCGGTCGGGACCGGTCACCCGTCGCCGCCGTCCACACGGTGGCACCGAGTCCGTAGACGTCCGAGGCCGGGGCGCACATCGCACCGTCGAGGACCTCGGGTGCGGCCCATCCCGGCGTCGCTGCACCGGGGCCGGCGCGAGGACCGTCCAACGACGACGAACCGAAGTCGGCGAGCACCATGGTGCCGGCGAGGTTCAGGACGTTGGCCGGGGTGACGTCGCCGTGGACGACGTCGAGGGCGTGCGCAGCCTCCAGTGCCGCTGCGATCGACGCCGCGAGCCCCACCGACTCGGTCGGAGCGAACGGTCCGTCACGACGCACGAGCTCGATCAGCGAGGAATCCGCCAACGGCGTCACGATCCAGGCCGCACCCTCGTCGGACCCCATTGCACGGACCGGCAGGACACATGGCTCGGCGGACAGGCGGATGAGCGACCGCATCTCGGCTTCGACCCTGGAACGCCGGAGGCCGCCTGCTTCCCCGTCGAGATCGACCACCTTGACAGCCACGTCCTCGCCACGACGTCGGTCCCGCGCCCGCCACACCGTCGCGCCGGCCCCGCGTCCCACGACCCGCAGCAGCCGGATGTGGCCCGGCAGAGACGTCGGCGCCCGGTCGGGAGGTTCGGCTCCCACCGGCTGCGACTGGTCGGCGGAGCTCGGTCCCACCTCGTGACGGTACCGTCGGATCGGCCGGACGCAACGGTGGGTCCGTTCTCGTTCGTTCCCATTCCCGGGACCGCCCGTTACGATCCGTTCGTGACCCGTGGAGAGCCCGACGACAACGGCCGCGTCACCCACGACCTGGACACGATCGTGGCGCAGCGGCTCAGCGCGAAGGAGCTCCGCTACACGCGGTCGCGTCGACAGGTCGTAGCCGTCCTCGCCGCCACCGACCGGCCGTTGACGATCCCCGACATCCTCGAACGGGACAGGGGCCTGTCCCAGAGCAGCGCGTACCGCAACCTCACAGAACTGATCGATGCCGGGGTCGTGCACCGGATCACCTCCGGTGACGAGTACAGCCACTTCGAGCTCGCCGAGGACCTGACCGAGCACCACCACCACCTGGTCTGCGTGCGCTGCGGGCGGGTCGAGGACTTCGTCGCCAGCGACGATCTCGAGGAACGTCTGCACGCGACCGTGGACCACGCCGTCGGCGACACGGGCTTCGAGGTCCACCACCACCGTCTCGACCTGGTCGGAACCTGCGGAGCCTGCTCGGCCATGGCGTGACTCCGGTTGACAGACCCATCGTCGATGTTTCACGATATATCGCAACCGATCACAGACGATCGCTCTTGATCGAGACCGAGCACGACGATCCCATCGGAGGTCCCAGATGAGCTCACCGCACCGACGCCGAACGCAGGCCCCGACCGCCGACCCGATGCTGCGGGAGGGCCGCCGGAGTCGGGGAGCCGGTCGCGGCCACGGCCGTGGACAGGGACGGCGGGGCGGCTACGGACCCGGTGCCCGAAGAGCCAACCGGGGTGATGTGCGAGCAGCGATCCTCGCTCTGCTCGGTCAGGAGCCGATGCACGGCTACCAGGTCATCAGCGAGCTCGACGAGCGCACCGGAGGGGCGTGGAAGCCCAGCCCCGGATCCGTCTACCCCACTCTCCAGATGCTCGAGGACGAGGGCCTCGTCCGCTCCGAGGCGACGGGCGGCAAGAACGTGTTCCACCTGACCGAGACCGGCCGGGAGGCAGCCGAGGCGGGCGAGGCGGCTCCGTGGGACGCAGTGGCCGGTGACGCCGCCGCAGTCGATGTCCGTCGGACGATCGGTCAGCTCGGCATGGCGTTCCGACAGGTCGTCCAGGTCGGCACCGCCGAGCAGGTCCAACGAGCCTCCGCGATCCTCAACGATGCCCGCAAGGCGATCTACGGCATCCTCGCCGAGGACGTCGAGGAGAGCTGACACCTCGCCGGCACCGGACCCATCGGCTGCGGACGGCGGCTCAGGCGCTGACTGGCGAGCAGGCGCTGACCGGCGATCAGGCGCGGACCGGCGATCAGGTGCGGGCAGGCTGGATGTCCCGAGGTCGTCTCAGAAGCCCGGGTGTCGTCGTCGCCACAGCATGAGGAGCCCGATCGCCGCAGCGGCCACCAGAGCAATCCCACCCAGGAGGTCCCACGCCACACCGGGACTCGCGGGCACGATCGTCTGGGCCGTGTCCCGGCTCACGGGCTGGCCGGTTCCCGGCAGCGATCCGCCTGCGTCCTGCGGCATCGACGGCGCGTAGCCCGGCACTGTGCCGGGTTGAACCGTGCTCGTCGGCTCGTCCGGCTCCGTGGACACCTCCACGGACGGCCCCGAGCGACGTGCCGCAGCCAGCTTCTCCATCCGAACGGTCGGAGCCTCGCCCTCGACCCCGGGTGCCATCGGAGAACCACGGCGCCCTGCCGACGGGGAGCGACCGAAGACCGGACCGCGCCGGGAGCCGACGGGCCCCGTCGGACCGGGAGCGGGTTGGGCAGGTGGGGCGGAGGAGCCGGGATCCGTCGGGACCGAGGTCGCGACGGGCACAGTCGTGGCCGGCGGGGCCGTCGTCGTCACCACGGCACCGCAACCCGTGCCGAGGCAGAAGTCGAGCCGAGCGACCGGTGTCGAGGATCGGACCTGCGTCACCGGCACTCCCTGTTCGGAGGGCGCCGGACTCCGCTCCTCCGAGACCTGGATCGGGCTGTCGGGGTACCAGACGGCCGGATGCTCGATCGTCGGGTCGTCGGGATCGACCATGCCGGACACGTCGTCGTCGCCACAACCGAACGCGCCGAACCAGTAGTCACCATCAGCCAGTCCGGCGAGTTCGAACGAGCCGTCGGGAGCGACGGCAGCGAAGGAGACGACGTTGCTCGGGACGTAGGCTGCGACGCAGGTGTCCGCCGGGGCGTGCCCGGCGGAGTTGCGCACCGTCCCCGTGACCGACGACGGGGTCCCCGGCTCCAGGTCGACGTCCAGCCGCACCACTTCGCCCGGCGATCCCTGCACCACCCGTGACTGCTGCACGAACCCGCGTCCTGCCGTGCAGTCGGTGAAGGTGACCGTCGTCGGTCGACCCGGCAGGATCGCCGCCGACCAGGTCCCGTCGTCGGCCGTGCGGAGCCGGTCCGACGTTGCGAGAACGCCGCCGACGCAGATGTCCCTGACGCCGAGCGCTCCGCCGGCGGTGCTGACCCGTCCCGACAACCGGACGGCCCGGAGGAGGTCGTCGTCCACCCCCGTCGTGAGAGCCTCGGCCACGACGTGGACCGGGCTCGCATCCTCGAGGGACCAGTCATCCGGCCCGTCCAGGAAGATGTCTGATCGGAGCTCCGCGACGTAGGTGCCGTCGTCGTTCCAGTTGTCGTCACAGCCCCGGTACTCGACGAGGTAGTCACCCGGAGCGACGGGGGAACTGGTCCAGGTCCCGTCGTTGCGCACCCGGTCCCAACTGACCGTGCCGACGCTCGGATCATCGGTCGGGCGGAGGCCGACGCAGGCATCACCTGGAACGAGGGCGCCGGTGTCGTCGACGAGGGTGCCGGAGGCCCGACCTCCGCGCTGCATGACGGTGTCGAAGCGGGCACCGGCGGGTGGCACCACGACCGTCGGGATCACCTCGGAGTACGCCGGCGCGTCGGGGTACCACTTCGAGATCACGTCGGCACCGGACCCGCAGTCCGAGAACCAGATCGAGTACGTCCCGGGCGTTGCGAAGATGCGGTAGTCGCCGAGGGGGTCGGTCGTCGACCCACCGATCCACGTGCGCGCCCCTCCCGACGTGTCCTGGGCGGAGACGCAGACGCCGCCCAGCGGCACCCCGGTCGGATCCGAGACGTGACCCTCGATCCACACCCCCGGCAGCAGGGTGACGTCGCCGAGGTCACGAGTGGCTCCCGCCCCGACCGACAGCGCCGACGCATCTCGCATCGCGACGACACCCGCGTACCAGGTCGGAACGAACCGAGCCGGATCGAGGCAGTCCGAGAGGTTCACCGCACCGGTCACACCTGCCGGAGCGGTCCCCTGCCACGACCCGTCCGGCGCCGTACGACCGAGGAACCACCACTGCGGCGATCCGCCGACGTCGACTGCGAGGCTCACGCAGACATCGGCGACAGGGACAGCGCCCTGGAGGGCCCGGCCCCGGAAGCTCCCTGACGGATGCTGCCTGATGTCGCCGACGGTGGCGGACCCGCCGCCGGACACTGGCACCACCAGGGCCTGTTGGGCGAAGACGACCGATCCGGAGTAGGTCGGGACGGACTCACCACCACCGCCGCAGTCCGCGGCCACGACCGAGTAGGAGCCGTCCGAGAGGGTCGTGAGGGTGAACGTGCCGTCGGCCGACGTCGTCGTGGACGACGCCGTGGGCCCCGAGCCCGTGCTCACGCAGGCGCCGCCCGACGGCGCACCCGACGTATCGAGGACGCGACCGGTGATGGACCCGGTGAGCGGACCCTCGGCAGCCGCGACCGGGCCGCTGGCGACGAGGACCCCTGCGAGTGCGATCGCAGCGACGCTCGCCCCGGCGAGGGCCCGACGTGGTCGGGATCCTCCGAGGACCACGAGGTCCTCGGGGGCCGCCGACGGAGCGACCTCACGACCCAGGTCGCGCTGCTCAGCGGTCAGGGCGCAGAACTCGACGAGGGCGTCGCGAGCATCGGCGCCGAGGTGACCGAACCGGGCGCCGGCACGGAACCAGCCGGACGAAGGGTCGATCGTGTCGGACATGTGCCTGAGGTGCCCCGACACCGAGATCCCGGTGGTCGTCCCGTCCAGCCGTGGGATGTCGAGACGGATCCTCACCTGCTCGTCAGGCACTCGGTCCGGGTTGGGCAGCAGGAGACCGATGCCCTCTGGCGTCAGGTCGACGACGCGGCACCTGACATCGCCGACGGTTGCCACCAGCTCGGTGATCGAGCGGTGGACGGACCGGCGCTGGACCCGACCGACGAGCAGTTGCAGCACGTCGACCGTGATGATGATGCTCCACACCGCTGCCGCCATCGCCAGGAACTGACCGGACCGATCGAACGGGGGCAGGACTCCGTCCACGAAGAGGGCGAGGCCCCGTGCCGCCAGCGCCAGGTCCACGAGCACCAGCGCAGCGCACAGCAAGCGGAGCTCGCCCAGCACCTCACGGCCGCCGCGGGCGACCGAGCGCGGACCCCGCGGCGCCCGCACCAACCCGACCACGTGGACGCCCATCAACCGCAGACCCTGACGGGTGGTGTCGCCGAGTCGGATCGTCCCCCGGGCGAGTGAGACCGTCGTCGCGACCCTGGCAGCCATCTGGAGCGAGAACAGGACGGCGAACGTGGCGAGCGGCGCGTCGACCGGCAGTCGACCCGTCAGGAGAGTCGCGGCGAGCACTCCGAAGAGGAGGAGGCGGGCGAGCCCGTCGAGCACCGCCGTCGATGCCCGCAGGTGCTCGCAACGGCGGCGCCAGCGGGTCCGAACCGGGGCGAGGGCGGAGTCGGCGCTCCCCAGCGCGGCCCAGTCGGCGTGAGCCGTGCTCCCGGCGTCGCCCAGCAGGTCCGACAGCGTGTCGGGCGCGACCGAGCGCACCATCGGCGGGTTCATCCAAAGGGTGGACCACCCCGCCCGGTCGAGACGCATCGCACCGCGACGAGCGGCATCGGCGCCCACCGGAAGGCCGCCGATCTCCTCGATCGCGTCGACGCGGCAGATCGAACCCGACCCCGTCCAAGGGGCGCAACCGGACCGGCTCAGCGACGGCCCGGTGACGTGGTTCTGGAGTGCCAGCTCGTCGCGGTCGGGAACGAGGTGTCGGAGGCTGTCGGAGTTGACCAGGTCCGTGGATGTCTGGACCACGGCGACATGGGGCCGCGACGGGTCCACGAGCCTCGCCGCCATGACGGCGAACCCTGGAACGACGACATCGCCGGCATCGACCCAGGCGAAGGTCTCGCTCCGCAGATCGGGCCGCGCCGCCTCGATCAGGGCGGACGGACCGTCGACGGGGTCGACGTCGTGGACCTCGTACGAGGCTCCGAGGCGCTCGGCCTCGCGTCGCATCCCGACCCGGGAACGGTGGTCGAGCACGCGGATCCGCGTCCCAGCGACGAGCCGGCCGGCGGGAACGAGCGTCGGCGCCAGAGCGTCGACATCGGCGTGACCGGCCGGGACGAGCAACTCCATCGTCGGACAGCCATCGTCCGCGTCGACGGTCGGCAGAACGTGGTCGCTCTCGGGGTCCGGCAGAGTCGCCGGCACACCGAGCACGAAGCGGACGAACAGGATGGCCTCGGCGACGAGGAAGGGGACGGATATCCACCACGTGTCCCCCATCGACCAACCGACACGCCAGCCGAGGTAGGCGAGACCACCGCCGACTGCGCCGATGGCGAGGGCCGACCGACGAAGCGTTCCTCCACGCCGGCGGATCGAGCCGGACCCCGCTCCGACGGCGGTGTCGACCACGACGGACCCCTGATTCCTCGACACCTCGTCTCCTTCCGGGCCGACTGTCCTTCCGGGCCGACCGTCCACCCGGGCCGACCGTCGGGTGGGCCGACCGTCCTTCCGGGCCGACTGTCCACCCGGGCGCGAGTCGGCGGACCTGTTGTTCATCGGCAGGCAGGCCGCTTCGGTGAAGGTTGTTCGACGGAGGTCCGTCCAGCGGCCTCGGCTCGATGCAGCGCCGAGACGGATCGACCCGACCTGGATCTAGATGAGCAGGCCGCGGAGAACCTGGTCGACCAGGCGCTCCACGTCATCGGGATCCATGGGTCTGTTGCGCATGAGCAGACGGTGGATGACGACTCCCACGATCATGTCGGTGACCAGGTCCGGGTCGATGTCGTCGCGCAGCTCACCGCGTTCGACTCCCGCGAGGATCGACTCGATCGTCGGCGCCCGACGTGACGACGTGAAGCGCTCCAACGCCTCACGCACCTCCGTGCTCCCACGTGCTGCCGCCAGCATGACGGGCAGCAACCGACCGCCGTCAGACTCCACCAGCGCCCGGCTCAACCGCTCGACCATCGCGATGAGATCCGCTCGGACCGATCCCGTACCGGGCGCCTCGTGGGTCGGCGCGGCGGCCGCTACGAAAGCCGCCTCCATGAGATCGACGCGGTTCTCGTAACGGCGGTACACCGTCGCCCTCGAGACCCCCGCGAGCGACGCGACAGCGTCGATGGTGAGCGCCTCGGCACCGCCCTCGCCGAGTATCCGGAGCGCCGCTGCCAGGATCGCCCGATCGAGGTGCGGATCACGCGGCCGACCAGGACCGGCGCGGCCAGCCCTGGTGACCCTTGCATCCACGACCCCCTCGTCAGCCGACCCGGCCGCGGCCCCGGGTTGCGCTGTCCTGGGTTCCGCGATCTTGGGTTCCGCGGTCATGACATCCGCGGTCAGGACGAGGAGGCCGCCGACACGTCGTCGCCGTGGGCGACCGCGTCGGCCAGCTCGGAGCGGTACTCCTCGGCCTGGAGCTCGGCGTCCTCGTCGCGTGCCCTCGCCGGCAGGTAGAGGGCCACGACGATCACCCCGATGATCGACGCGGCGGCGGCGACCAGCGCTCCGCCGTGCATCGCGTCGACGAACGCGTCCCGGGCGACTGCGGCGACCTGGGCTCCGGCGGACCCGGCCCGCTCCGCGACCGCGAGCGCACCACCGACACCGCTCTCGGCGATCGACAGCGCCTCGGGCGGCATCTTGCCGGCGAACGTGTCGGTGATCTTCGATCCGTACACCGACGACAGGACGCTTCCGATGACCGCGACACCCAGCGCACCTCCGACCTGGCGGGTGGTGTCGTTCATCGCCGAGCCGACTCCGGCCTTGGCCAGCGGGAGCGACCCCATGATCGACTCGGTGGCTGGAGCCATCGTCAGGCCCATGCCGAGGGCCAGGAGCATCATCCGCCACATGACCGCCAGGTAGTCGCTGTCCGCCGTCAGCTGGAGTTGCAGCACCAGCGACAGCGACACCACCGAGAGCCCCGTCGCGACGACGACCTTGGTCCCGACCCTCTCGACGATCCGACTCGACAGCGGGGCGACGACCATGATCGTGAGGGCGAGGGGCAGGAGACGCACTCCCGTCTCGGCAGCGCTGTAGCCGAGGACGAACTGGAAGTACTGCGTCTGGAGGAACGAGAAGCCGAACAGGGCGAAGAAGACCAGCGTGACCGCGCTGCTGGCGGCGGTGAACCGGGGATTGGCGAAGAACGACACGTCGAGCATCGGATCGTCGGTGCGGATCTCGTGCACGGTGAACAGGGTGAGCAGGACGGCCGCCGCGGCGAAGGAGGCGAGGATGGGGCCGCTCCCCCACCCACGGGACGGCGCCTCGATGAGCGCGAACACGAGCGCTGTGAGTCCGGTGATGCTGAGCAGGGCGCCGAGCGGATCGAGCCTCGGGGCGGCGGGGTCCTTCGATCGGGGCAGGAGGATCGCCCCTGCGACGAGGGCGACCGCCGCGATCGGCAGGTTGACGGTGAAGATCTCGTGCCAGCCGAAGTGCTCGACCAGATAGCCGCCGAGCAGCGGACCGAGAGCGATCCCCAGCCCTGAGACGCCGGCCCAGATGCCGATCGCCCGCCCCCGCTCCTCGGCGGGGAAGACGTTGGTGAGGATGGACAGCGTGGCGGGCATGATGAACGCCCCACCGACACCCATGATCGCACGGGTCACGATGAGCTGGTTGGGGTCGACGGCCAGCGCCGAGATGGCCGAGCCGATCGCGAACACCGCCAGACCGAACTGGAGGGCCCCCTTGCGGCCGAATCGGTCACCCAGGCTGCCGGCGGTGAGCAGGAGACCGGCGAACACGAGCGTGTAGCTGTCGACGATCCACTGGAGCTGGCTGTCGGTGGCGTGGAGCTCACGGACCAGCGTCGGGAGGGCGACGTTCAGGATCGTGTTGTCGAGGGTGATGATCATCAACGACAGGCACAGGACCCCGAGGATCCACCACCGCCGTCGGTACACGAGCTCGTCTGACATCTTCGGGATCTGCCTTCCGGACGACGCACCCGGACTGCCGGGGCGGATGACGCGGCACGAAGGTGCCGGATCCCACCCTATTCCGAGTCACGCATGTCGCGTAACCCCGAGTGACGGATCCCACATCACCCAGGGGGCCGGCGCTCGAGGGGCGCCGGTCACGCGCTGACTGCCAAGTGGTACTGATCGGTGAGGAAGTCAGCGGTCTCGCGGATCTCGTCGGCGGGTCCGACGAGGTCGATGACGAAACGGTCGCCGTGGTCGTCCTCGTTGATGATCTCGAGTCGGGCCCTGCCCCGAGGCTCGGGTTCGATGTGCATCTCGACGGCTCGTGCGGTCGGCATGGTGTTTCCCCCAGGGTCGGGCCGGACCGTCTGCCCGGTTCTCCATCATCGAAACCCACACACGATCCCGACCCAATGGGCCGTCCCCCCATCCGACCGGGCCGAACGACCCACGACCGCGACGGATCACCGTGCAGTCGATGTGGCCGACGACACGACCCTCCGGAGTGTTCTCAACCCTGACGGCGGATCGTCCGAACGTTGCGCCGTGCGACCGCTGTCCTCCCGAACGATCCCGACCGCTCTCGGCTGCTTGCTGGCCCTGATCCTCGTGGGGTGCGCGGCCGCCCCGGCGGGCCCGGGCCCAGTGCAGGTCGCGGATCCCGGTCCTGGCGAGACGGTGCAGCTCAGGTGGCTAGGGGCCGAGCCGCCCTCCAGCCACAGCTACGGCGAAGACCCTCGACAGGTGCTCGACGTCTACCCGGTCGACGGCGGGGGTCGGGGCACGATCGTGGTGGTCCACGGCGGCGGTTTCACGACCGGCGACAAGCTCGAGGCCCAGCAGTACTTCGGGCTCCTCGGAGCGCAACGACTCCGCGGGTTCGGGATCGTGTCGGTCGACTACCGACTGACGACATGGACGGCCAACGCCTTCCCGACCGCCGTCACGGACGTGTCGAACGCGATCGACTGGATCCGGGCACACGCCGCCTCGTTGGGGCTGAACACCTCGACCCTGGTGGTCGCCGGCGTCTCCGCCGGAGCGACGATCAGCGCACTGATCGGAACGGCGGGCAACGATCTCGCGCCGGGCCCGCTCGGGTCGGTCGCACGGGTCGACGGCTGGATCGGCTTCGCCGGCGCCTACGACTTCCGCGACGACCGCTGGGCACGCGTCTCGATCGCATCCCTGAGGGACCAGTGGCTCGGCTGGAACAGGGCAGATGTGCGGTTCGTCGAGGCAGCCAGCGCTGTCATGCACCTCGACCGCGGCGACGCCCCCGGCTACGTGGCCCACGGCGACAACGACAGCATCGTGCCGATCCGCCAGCTCGACCTGCTGGTCGACGCCGCCCGGTTGTCCGGCGTCACCACGACCCTCCACGTCGACCGCGTCGACACCGGCGGAGTCGACCTGAGCACCGGAGCCGCCGTTCCGTGCCGCTGGCACCTCCCCATGTGCGGAACCAACGCCACGGCACTCGGCGCCTGGCTCGACAGCCTGGCTCGCACCCCCTCCTGAAGCGTTCTGTGTGCATCTCACGTCGTCAGAGGACATGAGATGCACACAGAACGCTGTGCTCGTGCTCCTCATCGAGGAGCGCGTCGGGGTCGCCGGGCCACGGTAGGGTCCGGGCCACCAGATCGTCAGGAGAACGTCGATGGCCGGAGCTCGCAAGTCCCTCATCGCCGGGGACTCGCGCGGCTCGGTGCGGTTGCGTGAGGCGCTGCTCGGCTACGCCTACCTGGTACCGGCGTTCATCGTGTTCGGCGTGTTCTTCTTCTACCCGCTCGTGCGGTTGATCCAGCTGAGCCTGCTCGACACCAAGGGAGTCTTCGCGAACAAGCGCGAGGAGTTCGTGGGGTTCCAGCAGTGGGTCGACGTGCTCGGCGGCGAGGACTTCCTCTCCAGCCTGTGGATCACCTTCAAGTACGTGCTGTACACCGTGCCCGTCGGCATCGTCCTGGGCCTGCTGCTCGCACAACTCGCCCACCGCAAGCTGCGGGGCATCAAGTTCTTCCAGACCGTCTTCTCCTCCACCGTCGCCACCTCGGTGGCGGTGGCGTCGGTCATCTTCTTCGCCTTGATCAACCCGGAGGTCGGCTACTTCCGCAACGTGTCGTGGCTGTCGTGGCTCAGCACGCAGGATCCCGACACGGCGCTCCTGGCGGTGTCGCTCAGCTCCATCTGGCAGAACCTGGGGCTCACTTTCATCATCGTGCTGGCAGCGATGCAGACCATCCCAGAGGAGATGAACGAGGCGGCCATGCTCGACGGCTACACGCCGAGCCGTCGCTTCCTCAAGGTCACCCTGCCGCTCCTGGGTCCGACGCTGCTGTTCCTGGCGGTGGTGCTGGTGGTGTTCGCCTTCCAGGCGTTCGCCCAGATCGACATCCTGACCAAAGGGGGCCCGCAGGGGAGCACCGAGACCCTCGTGTACCGGATCTTCACCACCCAGTTCGACGACCCCAACACCGCGGCGGTGATGTCGA
>CAZNQK010000055.1:0-1296 GCA_964575165.1 uncultured Aquihabitans sp.
GCTTGGGGTCGGGAACGACTACTTGATCAGAGGGTCGCGGGGGAGTCCGAGGATCCGCTCGCCGATCTGGTTGCGCTTGATCTCGGACGTCCCGCCGGCGATGGACATGCCCCGGTGCCACAACACCAGCGCACCGGAGAGCATCCCCGCAGCGTCGAGGTACGCAGCGTCCGGGTTCAGAGCGTTGAGGACGGCCGCCGCCTCGGCCAGGTTCTCCGACAGGACCAGCTTGGTGATCGCTCCCTCGGGTCCGGGCGCGGCGCCGGCCACGGCGCGGTGGGCGCTGCGCAGGTTCAACACGTCGCAGGCGCGGGTGTTGGCGGCGTAGCGGCCCACCCGCTCTCGGCCCCCAGCGAGCCGGTCGGGGTTCGCGTCGAGGGCGTCGATCAGCATCTCGGCGGGCATGGCGACCCCGCCCTGACCTCCTCCGATGCTCACGCTCTCGTTGCCGAGCGTCGCCCGGGCGACCGTCCAACCGCCGTCGACCGGTCCGACGACGTCGTCATCGGGGACGAACACGTCGTTGAAGAACACCTCGTTGAACTCCGACGCGCCCATCGGCATCTTCAAGGGCCGCACCTCGACGCCCTCGGCGTGCATGTCGATCACCATGATCGTGATTCCGTCGTGCTTGGGGACATCGGGGTTGGTGCGCACGGTGGCGAAGCCGTAGCCGGCGACGTGGGCGCCGCTCGTCCAGACCTTCTGGCCGTTGACGAGCCACCCTCCGTCGACCCTCGTCGCCTTCGTCTTGATGCCGGCGGCGTCGGATCCGGCGTCGGGCTCGCTGAAGAGCTGGCACCAGATCACCTCCTGCTCGAGCGCAGGGCGGACCCAGCGGGCGACCTGGTCGTCCGTCGCGTACTGGACGAGCGTCAGGATCACCCAGCCGGTGATCCCGTAGCCGGGGCGGTTGACGCCAGCGGCGGAGAACTCCTCCTCGATCACCAGCTGCTCGACGGCTCCGGCGTCACGACCCCACGGGGTGGGCCAGTGCGGCATCACGTACCCGGAATCGATGAGGGCGGTCCGCTGCTCCTCCGCCGAGAGCCCCTTGATCCGCTCGGCGATCTCCCGGGCCTCGGTCCTGTAGGACTCGGCCTCGGGTGGCAGCTCGATCGTGACGCTGCGTCGGATGCCGGCCCGGTGCAGGTCGGTGAGGTCGGCCGCTGCGTGGTCGGCGGACACGATGGCCTCGACGGCGGTGGCCCGGCGCAGGAACATGTGGGCGTCGTGCTCCCAAGTGAAGCCGATGCCGCCGTGGACCTGGATGTTGAGCTGGGCGCAGAGGTCGGC
>CAZNQK010000055.1:1396-19785 GCA_964575165.1 uncultured Aquihabitans sp.
CGTCGGCCGCGCCGTCGAGCTCGGTGCGTGCGGCGTCCCACACGTTGCTCGTCGCCAGCTCGGTCGCCACTGCCATGTTGGCGCAGTGGTGCTTGACCGCCTGGAACATGGCGATCGGTCGTCCGAACTGCTGACGCTCCTTGGCGTACTCGGCAGCCTGCTCGGTGCACTCGCGGGAGATCCCGACCGCTTCGGCCGAGAACAGGAGACGGGCCAGGTCCGTGAGCAGGCGGGCGGCACCGGTGAGGACCTCGGACGCTGCGCCGTCGAGGGTGACGCGACCCGACCGGCGTGACGGGTCCAGGTTCTCGGGCACCTCGACCTGGACACCTGCTGCGGTGGCGCCGGGCCCGCCGTTCCCGGAGGGCTCGCGGAGCGTGATCACGGCGACGTCGTCGCCGACGGGTACGAGAAGGAGGTCGGCGACCCCGGCGCCGACCGCGGTGCGGACGCCTCCGGTCGCCGTGTCACCCGAGAGGGAGACATCACCTTCGAGCGCGACCGCCGCGGTGACGGACCCGTCGGCCAGGCCCGGAAGGAGGAGCGAGCGTTGGTCTTCGCTTCCCGTGCGGTCGATGGTCCCCGACGCGACCACGGTCGGGACCAGCGGTCCCGGCAGGAGTCCGCGGCCGGTCCCCTCCAGCACGACCGCCAGCTCCTCCAGGCCGAAGCCGGACCCGCCGACGTCCTCGGCGAGGTGCAGGCCGAGCCAGCCGAGCTCGGCCAGGTCGCCCCAACAGGCGGGGAGCGACTCCTCTGCTCCGTCGAGCAGCGCCCTTGCCGCGGCGAGGCTGTCGTGGCGGCCGAGGAAGTCCCGGACCGTGCCGGCGAGTGCGACGTGGTCCTCGTTGATGGCGATCGACATGGTGGCTCCAGTGGTTGGATCGGGGGTAAGGGGTCGTGTCGTCGTGGAAGGGGCGAAGGTGCGGATGTAGGGCGGCGGTCGGGATCAGATGCGTTCGAGGATGACCGCCGGGGCCATGCCGCCCGCAGCGCACATCGTCACCAGCCCGACGTTCTGGTCGGTGCGCTCGAGCTCGTCGAGGACGGTTCCGATGAGCAGGCTGCCTGTGGCACCGATCGGGTGACCGAGGGCGATGGCTCCGCCGTTGACGTTGATCCTGTCGCGGTCGACGTCGAGGTCGCGGATGAACTTCTCGGGCACCACGGCGAAGGCCTCGTTGACCTCGAACAGGTCGATGTCGTCGATGGTCATCCCGGCCCGGCCGAGCACCTTGCGCGTCGCCGGCACCGGGGCGTTGAGCATCAGGGTGGGGTCGTCGCCCATGTTGGCGACGGCGCGCACGCGCGCCCTGGGCGTCAGTCCGTGGGCCAGCGCGTACTCGGGGCTGGTGACGAGGATCGCGGCGGCGCCGTCGACCACTCCGGACGAGTTGCCGGCGTGGTGCACGTGGGTGATCTCCAGCCCGGGGTAGCGGGCGAGGACCATGTCCCGGTAGGTGGTGCCGTCCTCGTCGAGCGGCATGTCTGCCAGCGCCTCGAACGAGGCCGGGAGCTGCGAGAGCGACTCGACGGTCGTGCCGGGTCGCGGGTACTCCTCACGGTCCAGCGCGACCGAGCCGTCCTCGTCGAGCACCGGCACCAGGCTGCGGTCGAAGCGCCCCTCGGCGATGGCCACCTCGGCCCGTCGCTGCGACTCGGCCGCCAGCTCGTCGAGGGCCGACCGCGGTATGCCCTCGAGCGTTGCGACCGCGTCGGCGGCGACACCCTGGTTGGTCTGCGGATGCTGCGCACGCAGGTGGAGGTTCCCGGAGTCCAGGAACGGGCTGCGGTTCCTGGGGGCGTTCTCCCGGTAGGACGACATCATCTCGGCTCCACCGGCCACGACGACGTCCTCGAGGCCCGACATCACGCTGGCCGCCGCGAGATTGACGGCGGTGATCCCGGATCCGCAGAAACGGTCCAGGGTCACGCCGCTCGCAGTGATCGGGTATCCGGCGTCGAGGGCCGCCATGCGACCGAGGTCCCCGCTCTGGGTGCCGACCTGCCACGAGCAGCCGAAGATCACGTCGTCGACGTCGTCGGTGTCCAGGCCGGTCCGCTCGGCCAGCGCAGCCAGAACCGTCGCTCCCAGACGCTGGGTGTGCAGGTGGGAGAGGGACCCCTTGCCGACCTTGCCCGTTCCGCGTGGCGTCCGGCACGCGTCGATGATCCAGGCCTCTGTCATCCGATCCCCCTGTGATCGCGGCGGCGGGCCGTCGGCGATGACCGGCCCGGCTGCATAACCGGTCTTATGGAAGTCAGATCCTAGGCCCTCACCTCGATGGTCGGGTTCGGTGGACGTCGACAGCGATCGGGCGTCTCCGGAACGGGCGGCCGACGGGACCTGCGCTGACAGAATGGCGAGCGTGCCCGGAACCGAAGCGAGCTCCGTCCCCGTCGCCGTCCCCGTCATCGTCGGTGCGGCCCAGCAGATCGACCGTCCCGAGGAGCACGAGCTGCTCGACGCCCCGGGGCCCATCGAGCTCATGGTCGCGGCGGCCAGGGCTGCTGCGATCGACGCCGGGGCTCCGGCCCTGCTCGATCGGGTCGGCTGGATCGGAGTCGCCGGCGGCTTCTTCTCGCACACGAACCCCGGAGCGGTCGTCGCCGAGCAGTTGGGCATCTCAGGCGTCGGGACGGCCTTGTCGGCGATCTCGGGGACGGCGCCCCAGGACCTCGTCGGTCTGGCTTGCGAGCGGGTCGCAGCTGGCGCTCTCGACGTCGCCCTGGTGATCGGCGGCGAGGCGCGCTGGAGTGCGCACCGTCTCAGGGGTGCGGGGCTCGAACCCCAGTGGAGCCACGAGCCGGGAGCCGGCACGCCGGAATCGGTGAGCAGCTTCGCCCCGGAGATGATGGCCGAGATGGCCGCGTTGGGATCGGCCACGGCTGCGTACGCGCTGTTCGAGGATTCGCTCCGGCTGCGGGCGGGACGAACCGTCGACGAGCAGCGCGACCACTGCGCGGCGCTCTGGGCTCGGTTCTCCGATGTCGCCCGGCGCAACCCGTACGCATGGGACCGGAGTCATCACGACGTGGCGGCGATTCGTGACGAGTCGGCTACCAACCGGATGATCACGTTCCCGTACACGCTGGCGATGGTGGCCAACAACCGGGTCAACATGTCATCGGCGATCCTCATCACCTCCGACTCGTTGGCCACCTCGGCAGGGGTCCCCGTCGATCGCCGTGTCTACCCGTTGGTCGTGGCGTCCTCGCACGAGACGTGGGAGATGCTGCGTCGGGCGGAGCTGACCGGCAGCCCCGCCCTCCACGAGGCCGCCGGCACCGCGCTCGATCATGCCGGTATGACGATCGACGAGATCACCCACGTCGACCTGTACGCGTGCTTCCCCTCGATCGTTCAGATGTCGTCGGCAGCGCTCGACCTGTCCGAGGACCGGCAGCTGACGGTCACGGGCGGGCTCGGCTTCGCCGGTGCCCCGATCGCCAACGCGGTCGGGCAGTCGATCGCAGCGACGGTGCCCCTGGTGCGCGGCGGCGGGTGCGGCCTGGTCCACGGCAACGGCGGCAGCGCGACCAAGCAGTCGTTCGCGGTGTACTCCCCGGAGCCGACCACGACGTTCATCAACGTCGACTGCCAGGATCGGGTGGATCTCGGTGAGCGGGACAAGCTCGACGAGGACCACGACGGACCGGTGACCGTCGACGCGGCTGCCGTCCGGTTCGACCGGACCGGGCCGAGCGACGTGCTGACCGTCGTGTCGGCAGCAGACGGCCGTCGGGCATGGGCCACGAGCACCGACGCCGACGTGATCGCCCGGGCCATGAGCGAGGGGATCGCCGGTGCAGGCGTGTCCCGCCGCGCCGACGGCACCTTCAACGTCTGACCGCTCGCGTTCTCACCTCCCGGTGGCGGGGGGAGGGGTCGGTGCTGGGACTACAGGAGCTCGGCCGCGTCGAGGTCGAGGGCGTGTCGGGCGTGCCGGGACGCCATCGTCAGGAACATCTCGTCGCCACGCTCCGTGCGTTCGACCAGCATCGACGCCCCGACCGCCATCACGAGTCCGGCCCACGTTCCCCGCCGGTATGCCTCCCAGCACTCACGGTGGACGGCATCGACCCCGAGCGAGCGCAGCTGGCCGAGGTAGTGCTCGAAGAGGTCGGCCTCGTGGGCTCGCCGCAGCTCGGGCAACAGCCCTGCGCCGACGAAGTACGCGGCATCGACCGGACCGGGGCCGACCGCGCAGGTCTGCCAGTCGAGGACCGTGACGGTGCGGTCGACGGGGTGGAACAGGAGGTTGTCGAGCCGGTAGTCGCCGTGGACGACGGTGGCGGGACCGCTGTCCTCGTAGAGCGAGGCGATCCGGTCGAACACGATCGTCCCGGCCGGAAGGACGTGGTCGTCGAGCCGGTCGGAGTAGCGCTCCACGAAACCGGTCCAGAGGGTGGGCAGCAGCCCGATCATCATCTCCCGTGCAGCGCCCCTGTCACCGAGCAGCCACTCGATCTCCCGCAGGGACGGGTCGTCCCATCGGGGAGCGTGCAACCGTGCGAGCGCGGTGAGCGCGGCGGTGGCGTCGCGGACGTCGCAACCGGATAGCTGGTCGCCGGGAGCCGACGGGGCCATGTCCTCGAGGAGCAGCACGAACGAGCCGGTCGAGGTGTCGATGTCGGAGTGCATCGAGCGTGGGGTCGCCACGCCGAGGTCGACGGCGAGCTCCTGGTAGAAGCGCACCTCCTTCTCGTACGCGCGGAGGAGCAGGCCCGTCGAGCGGCTGGCCGCGTCCGTGGACGGGAGCTTGGCGATGAGGTCGGTCGCCGAGCCGTCGGCGTGCTCTGCGTGGACGCGGTAGCTGTCGCACATCTGTCCGGTGCCGAGCGGTGTCGCCGAGACAGAGGTGACCGTCTTGTCGCCGTGGGCCGGGTTGTCAGCGCCCAACGCCGCTCCCAACCACTCGGGCGTCAGCCCGTCGATGGTGTCGATCATCCCGACGTCCACGCGTCGCCCCCTCTTCGGCTCCGGACGGGGTGAAGCTATCCCTCTCGATCTCCACGTCGCCGGTTCTCCACCCGGACGCGACAGAGCCCGGGGGCCGATGGGTCCCCGGGCTCTGGTGGTGGCGGGAGGTCGACGGTGCGGTGCTGCCGGACGGTCGACCTCGACCGATCGGCTACTGGACGACTACGGCGGTCACCATGCCGAACATCCCGTCCTCGCGCTCGGCGTGGTTGAGGATGTGGCAGTGGAACACCCACGTGCCCTTCAGGTCGGCCTTGAACTGCACCGTGAAGCGCTGACCGGGACCGACGAGCACGGTGTCGGCGTAGTAGGGCTGGTCGAGGGGGATGCCGTCGATGGCCGTCACCAGCTGCGGGAACCGGTGCAGGTGCATCGGGTGCACCTGGAAGCCCTCGTTGAAGTAGGTCATCGTGACCCAGTCGCCCTCGTTGACCACGATCGGCTCGGTGGCGGGGAACGACTTGCCGTTAAGCGAGAAGCCGATGGTGCCCGCGTCGTTCAGGATCATCGGGAAGTCGAGAACCGGGTTGACCTCGGCGGGGATCTGGACGCCGCTGACGGTCCGGTTGCGGACGAGCGGCGTGTCGCCGACCTGGATCGCTCCGAACATGCCGTTGGGGAGACCCATCTGGCCGTGCATGTGCGGGTGGTACATGCCGATCTCGGGCTTGGTCACGGTGAAGCGGTACGTGAAGGTCTCACCCGGCTTGACCGGGGGCTGGGTGATCGGGGCTACGCCGTCCTGGTCGAACGGGACCGAGATGCCGTGCCAGTGGATGTCGGTCATGACGGGGAGCTCGTTCTTGAGCACGAACTCCGCCGTGTCGCCGACGTCCAGCTGGATTCGCGGCGCCGGGACCATTCCGTTGTAGGTCCAGGCCTTGACGATCTTGCCGGGTTCGACCTCCCAGTCGACGATCTTCGCCGTCAGGTTGAACTGCTTGGTGCCGTCGGGCAGCACGGTGGTGGGCTCGAGCATCTGGTTGCCGGTGCCCTCGGTCTTGGCCGGGAACGCCTTGAAGCTGGCGATCATGTCGGCGTCCATCTGGGCGTAGTCCATCTCGCCGCCGGCGGCGTGGCCCGAGGTGTCGTCGCCGCCCGCAGCGGCGGAGCCGCCGGAGGACGCGCCTGCGGTTGCGCCTTCCTTGACCACGAGGGTCGCCTTCATGCCGGCGGCGGCGTGGCCGGCGACGGTGCAGATGCCCTCGTACTCACCGGCCTCGACGTTGCCCAGCTCGAGCGTGGCGGACTCGCCCGGTGCGAGCATGTCGGTCTTCTTCCCGAGATCGGCGAAGGACAGGTCGTGCTCCATCGTGCCCTTGTTCGTCACCTCGATGGTGATCGGTCCCGGGGGGGCGACGAGGTCACCTGCGATCTTGAACTCGGACAGCTCCACGGCGATCGTCGTGCCTGCGCCGGACGCGGGAGCCGGTCCCGAGCCGCCGCCGGTGTCGTCCTTCGCGACGAGCACGATCCCCGCGATCATCGCCAGACCGACGAGGTACAGAGCGATCAGGAATCCGGTGGCCCTGACCCAGGAGCGCTGCTCGCTGGGGGAAGGGGTGGGTTGCATGTGTGGTCCTCTCGGAGCTGTCGACTGGACGATGAACTGGCCACCCTCGCACGAACACGAACGCCTCTGTGGAGACGATGCGTTCCGACTCGACTGCGTCGGGGCGCTGACGCGCTCAGCTCGAACGGCGGGTGGGATTCCGGCGGCGGTCTCGGCGACCGGTGTCCGCTGGGAGCGCACAGGAGTGTACCGTCCTCCCCGGTGGGATACGCAAAGCCGGGACGGACCGGACGAACCGACCGGCGACAGGGCGACGAGGTCTGACGTGGGAGGCCGATCGAGGCTGCTCGACGGCTACGGCGACGACTTCGCCTGGTCGCTGTTCGACGCCGCCCCCGACGCGATCGTGGTGGTGGCGGCGTCCGGCGAGATCGCGTTCGTGAACGACGCAGCGACACGGCTGCTCGACTGCTCGATAGATGACCTGCTCGGTGCGACGGTCGAGGACCTGGTCCCCGTGTCCAGTCGGGCGACGCACGCCGAGCACCGGGCCCGTTTCGAGGCGCAACCCCAGGCGCGACTGATGGGGTCCGGTCTCGAGCTCTCGGCCCGCCGACCCGATGGCAGCGAGTTCCCGGTCGAGATCAGCCTGAGCCCGTTGCACCTCGGGGGCGAGCGCTTCACCGTCGCCGCGGTCCGGGACATCTCCGAGCGCGTGCTGGCCGAGGCCGCCTACGTCCAGAGCCAGGAGGCGCTCCGCCAGGCCGAGATGCGCATGGCCGTCGCAGAGGACCGTGACCGCATCGCTCGTGATCTCCACGACACCGTCATCCAGCGTCTGTTCGGCACCGGGCTGAGCCTCCAGGCGACGGCGGCCCTGGCCGCTCCGCCGCTGCGTGACCGGCTGGAGGCTGCGGTGGCGGACCTCGACGAGATGATCTTCGAGCTGCGGACGACGATCTTCTCCCTCCAGGGGACCCGGTCGCTCGCCGGAGGGCTGCGTGGCGAGTTGTTGGAGGTCGCGACCGAGTCGGGCGTCGCCGCCGGGTTCGACGTCAGGGTCCAGTTCGACGGCCCCATCGAGTCGCTCGACGACCGGATCGCTCAGCACCTGGTACCGGTCCTCACCGAGGCGTTGTCCAACGTCGCCAAGCACGCTCACGCGCACAAGGTCCGAGCGTCGGTGAGCGTGGGTGACCAGGTACGGCTGGTCGTCATCGACGACGGCGTGGGTGCGCCGAGCGAGGTGTACGGCGGGTCGGGCCTCGCCAACCTCTCCGATCGGGCGGCTGAGCTCGGTGGGTCCTCGACGTTGGTCTCGGGCGAGCGCGGCGGTGCGCGGCTCGAGTGGCGCGTTCCCCGCTCCTGAACCCGTCGACGGTGCTCGTCAGCGGTGTTGGCGCTCCGACATGCGGGCTGCGAACACCGCAGCCTCCGTGCGGCGACTCATCCCCATCTTCGACAGCAGGTTGGACACGTAGTTCTTGACGGTCTTCTCGGCGAGGAACATCTGCTCGGCGATCTGGCGGTTGGTGAGACCGTCGGCGAGGAGCTCCAGGATCCTGTGCTCCTGGGGGGTGAGGTGCTTGAGGCGGTCGTCCTCCTCGGGGCCCTTGCGGATGCGGTCCGCTGCGCGGGCCCGCAGGTCGGGATCGAGCAGGGAATGGCCGGCGGCGACCTTCCGGACGGCGTCGACGAGGTCCGACCCGCGGACCTGCTTGAGCACGTAGCCCGACGCGCCGGCGACGACGGCGTCGAGCATGGCGTCGTCGTCGGGGAACGACGTGAGCATCAGGCACGCGAGCTCGGGGCGATCGCTCCGGAGATCCCGACACAGCTCGATGCCCGTCCCGTCGGGGAGCTGCACGTCGAGCACAGCCACGTCGGGTGCCGCCGCTGGAATGGCCTCGCGTGCTTCGGTGACGGAGCCGGCCTCGCCCACCACCACGATCTCGCCCGAGCCCTGGAGCACGTCGCGGACGCCGCGGCGGACCACCTCGTGGTCATCGACCAGGAACACTCTGATTGGCATGGTTCAGATCCTGTCGCATGCGGTTCCGACGTACTGGCCGGTCAGTCCCGGTCTGGGACCCCTCATCCAGGGTGGCCGTCCTGCCGGGTGGGTGAAAGGGTCGAAGGTCCCGACGGCTCTGTGCGGTGCCTCGCTCCGTCGCGGCGGCCCAGCGGGCTGACGGTCCGTCAGATCCATCGCTAGGGTTCGCGCATGGCAGACGACGCAGGAGAGCGTGACCAGTTCGACCTCGCCACGGTGAGCGAGGTCGTCGCCGCGGCCATCCCCGACCGTGAGGCCATCGTCTTCGGTGACCGGAGGCTGACCTACGCGGACCTGGCCGAGCGGACCCGACGACTGGCGTCGTACCTGCACGGCAAGGGCCTGGGCTGCCGCACCGAGCGCTCCGAGCTCGCCGCCCACGAGTCGGGCCAGGACCACATCGCCCTCTACCTCTACAACGGCAACGAGTACATCGAGGGCATGCTCGGGTGTGCCAAGGCCCGTGCGGTGTCGTTCAACGTGAACTACCGGTACGTCGCGGAGGAGCTCCGCTTCCTGCTCGACGACGCGTCGACCCGAGGGATCATCTACCACTCGTCGTTCGCTCCCGTCGTCGCCGATCTGCTCGGGTCGATGACCGATGAGGAGCGCTCTCGGATCGCAGTGCTGTTGCAGGTCGACGACGGATCGGGCGAGGCGCTGCTGCCGGGTGCCGACGACTACGAGTCGGCGCTGGCGGCCTCCGACCCCGCCGGCCCCGGCCTCACGCCGTCGCCGGATGACCTCTACATCGTCTACACGGGCGGGACCACTGGCATGCCGAAGGGCGTGCTGTGGCGGTCCGACGACATCTTCATGAACGCGATGGGCGGCAAGGAGGTGGGCACGTGGGTCGAGATGCAGTCGTACGACCAGATCGCGCAACGTGCACGTGACAACGCCGGGTTCCGCCTGATGACCCTGCCGCCGCTCATGCACGGTGCCGCTCAGTGGGCGGCTTTCATGATGCTGAACGCCGGGTCGACGCTGATCATCCCGCAGGCCCGCAACATGGATCCGGCCGAGGTGTGGCGACTGGTGGAGCGGGAGAGGATCCAGTCGATCGTCGTGGTCGGCGACGCGATGGCCCGACCGTTGCTCGACGAACTGCGATCGGGCGATTACGACACGTCGTCGCTGTTCGTGTTGGGCAACGGTGGTGCGGCGTTCAGCACCGCGCTCAAGGAGGAGTTCCTCGACACCCTGCCCGACCTGCTCATCAACGACTCGCTGGGATCCTCCGAGACGGGAGCGCAGGCGTCCACGCTGTCGTCGAAGGGCGGTGTCTCGGCGGCGGAGTTCCAGCCCGGACCGGGCGCGACGGTCGTCAGCGAGGACCTCACGGCTGTGCTCGAACCCGGCCACGAGGGAGTCGGTTGGTCGGCCCAGTCCGGTTCCGTGCCGTTGGGCTACCTCGGTGACGCCGAGAAGACCGCTCGCACGTTCCCGGCGATCGACGGGGTCCGCTACTCGGTGCCGGGAGATCGAGCGATCTGGCGATCCGACGGAGTGATCGAGCTGCTCGGTCGCGACTCCCAGTGCATCAACTCGGGCGGAGAGAAGATCTTCGTCGAAGAGGTCGAGCAGGCGATCCTGTCGCACCCGGACGTTGCGGACGTGCTCGTGTGCGGCCGACCCAGCGAGCGCTGGGGCAACGAGGTCGTGGCCGTCGTGCAGCTCGACGAGGGTGTCGCGGCCGACGAGGCGGCGTTGTCGGCCCATGCGAACGAGTCGGTGGCCCGCTACAAGCTCCCCAAGGCATGGGTGTTCGTCGAGCGCATTCAGCGCTCCCCGTCGGGCAAGGCGGACTACAGATGGGCGAAGCAGCTCGCGGTGTCATCGGCGTCCTGACGCGGCGGTCCAGACGCTGACGGCGAGCTCGCGGCACGGCCCGGTGGGCGGGGGCCGCCCGCTCAGGATCCGGAGGGGCCCGATGGGACCGGGTCGATGGCGGCGCCCACGACGGCGAGGACCCCGGGAGCGTAGGTGGAGGCGACCTCGCCGCCCAGCTGCACGGCGGACATGAGGATCGACAACATGATGCTCACGAGCCCGTTCCCGAGGGACTCGGGGTCGATGTCGGATCGAACCTTGCCTGTCACCTGATCCGAGCGGAGTCGCTCGGTGCAGACCTTGCGCACCTCGGCGAGAGCGGGGATCTCGAGCACGCGGACCGTCACGTCGGGCTCGAGTCCGGCGAGGAGCCGTCGGGCCAGAGGATGTCGTTCGACGGCGTCGAGGAGCGAGACGATGAGCTGGCCCTGCCAGTCGACGAGCTCCCGGTCGTCGAGGGTGGCGAGGAAGCCCTCGGAGATGACGCCGGCTGCGTCCTCGTCCACGGCGGCCAGGAAGAGCGCCTCCTTGTTGGGGAAGTAGGAGTAGGCGACAGTTCCCCCGACCCCGGCGTCCCGTGCGATGTCGGCGACCGAGCTCGAGCGGTAGCCGTCGCGGCCGAAGCGGACGATCGCGGCTTCGAGGATCGTCCGCCTCGTCTGTGCCCCCTTGGTGGCCTCCCGCGTCCCTGGGAGGCGGGGTTCGGGACGACGGGACGTGGTGTGCTGCTCTGCGCTCACGTCCTTGACGGTACAGCGGATGCCAGAGGAAATGAAGGATTGATTGATTTGCTCAATTCCTCTAGGGTCGATGCCGTGACCGATCTCTTGGAACGCCCCCAACCCGACCAGCCCGGTGCCGACCCAGTTGACGGCGACGGTCCGGTCAGCACCCCAACCGGGGTACCCGTCCGCTCCGTTCCCACGCGCCGCATCTCCTTCGAAGAGTCGCTGGCATCGGCTCCGAAGTACTTCGCTGCCGACGAGGACCTGCTCAACAGCCACCTCGCCGTGGCCCTGTCCACCGTGTTCCCTGACGGCGAGGACTTCTTCGTCCGCTCCGTGCGGCACTACCGCGACCAGATCACCGATCCCGAGCTCAAGCGCCAGGTCGCCGGCTTCATCGGTCAGGAGGCCGTGCACGGGCGGGAGCACCGCGTCTTCAACAAGCGCATGGCCGAGCACGGATACCCGACCCGTGAGGGTGAGTGGATCACCCGCAAGGGCCTCGAGCTGCGCTCGAAGGTGGCCCCGCCGTCGTGGAACCTGGCGGCGACGGCAGCCCTCGAGCACTTCACTGCCACGATGGCGGAGGTGCTCCTGACCAGCGACGACATCCGGGAGCTGTTCGGTGATCCGGCCGTCCGTCACCTGTTCCTCTGGCACGCGCTCGAGGAGTCCGAGCACAAGGCGGTGGCGTTCGACGTCTACAAGGCGGTCGGAGGCACGGAACGCGTGCGGGTCTGGACCATGATCGGCCTGCGCTACGGCTTCGTGGCGGCCATGGCGGTGTCCATCGCTCTGTCGGTGGCACGGGACAAGGGTGCTTACGAGAAGGGACGGCTCCGCAAGAGCTGGAAGCGGTTCAAGCACAACCCGCTCCTGCGTCGGTCGGTGTGGGAGAGGCTGAAGGACTACGACCGGGCCGACTTCCATCCCGACGACCACGACACCGACGCTCTCGTCGCCGAGTGGCGGGAGACGCTCTTCGGCGACGCGGGTGAGATCACCGATCTCCTCATCGGCCGGCGGGCCGGCTGATGGCCGAGCTCGGCCAGGACGGCATGCTCGACCAGGACGGAACCGAAGGGGCGACATCACGGAGCGGGGTCGAGCACCTCGACGTCCTCATCGTCGGGGCAGGACTGTCCGGCATCGGAGCGGCGCACTTCCTCCAGACGAACTGCCGCTGGGCGACCTACGCGATCTTCGAGGCCCGTGACGCCATCGGCGGGACGTGGGACCTGTTCCGCTATCCGGGCATCCGCTCGGACTCCGACATGTTCACGTTCAGCTACTCGTTCCGGCCGTGGCAGGGGCGCAAGGCGATCGCCGACGGTGACACCATCCGCGACTACATCCGCGACACGGCTGCGGAGTCGGGGATCGACTCCCACATCCGGTTCGGTCATCGCATCACCCGGACCGAGTGGTCGACCGAGGACAGCCGTTGGACCGTCACGGCCGAGCGCACCGACACCGGCGAGGAGGTCGTGCTCACCTGCTCTTTCCTCTTCTCGTGCACCGGCTACTACCGCTACGACCGGGGTTACACCCCCGACTTCGAGGGGATGGACGACTTCGCCGGTGAGCTCGTGCACCCGCAGTTCTGGCCCGAGGACCTCGACGTGTCGCAGAAGGAGGTCGTCGTGATCGGCAGCGGCGCAACTGCGATCACGTTGGTCCCGAGCCTCGCTCCCGATGCCGGGCACGTGACGATGCTCCAGCGGTCACCGACCTACGTCGTCGCGCTGCCGAACCGGAACCCGGTCGCCGATGTCCTCCGCAAGGTGCTGCCGGCGAAGGTCGCCGGGTCGATCCTCCGTTGGGGGATGTCCATCGGGACCCTGGGGATGTACCAGCTGTCGAGGCGACGGCCCGAGCTGATGAAGCGCATCCTCCGTCATCGCCTGGAGCGGCAGCTCCCGGCCGGGTACGACATCGACACGCACTTCACCCCGACCTACGAGCCATGGGACCAGCGGCTGTGCGTGGTCTCCAACGGCGACATGTTCAAGGCGATCGCCGCCGGGTCCGCGTCGGTCGTGACGGGCAACATCGACCGCTTCACAGCAGACGGCATCCGCCTCACATCGGGTGAGCATGTCGACGCCGACATCATCGTCACGGCTACCGGACTCGACCTGCTGTTCATGGGTGGCATGGACATCATCGTCGACGGCGACAAGGTCGATCCGTCCGACCGCCTCGCCTACAAGGGGATGATGCTCGAGGGCGTGCCCAACATGGCCCTGGCGGTCGGGTACACCAACGCTTCGTGGACGCTGCGATCGGACCTGATCAGCGACTACGTGTGCCGTCTCCTCAACCACATGCGGGAGTCGGGCATGAGCCAGTGCACGCCGGTGCCCTCCGGTGACCAGACCGAACGGGTGCCGCTCCTGGGGCTCACCTCCGGTTACGTGACCAGGACCCAGGACCGCTTCCCCAAGCAGGGGACCCGCAACCCGTGGCTGGTCACCCAGAACTACCTGAGCGACTACCGCCTGATGAGGCGGAGCCGTGTGGACGATCCCGAGATGAGCTTCACGAATCCCGGGCCCACCCGGTCATCAGGGGTGCAACCCTTCCACCTGGACGAGAAGATCGGTGTGAGGGGCTGAGATGCGGAACATGAACGGCAAGGTGGCGGCCATCACAGGGGCCGGTTCCGGGATCGGTCGGGAGCTCGCTGCAGCTCTGGCTCGACGCGGTGCCCACCTGTCCCTGACCGACATCGACACCGAGGGCCTCGCCGACACCGTCGCTCTCTGCGAGGGTCGGGGGGTCAAGGTCACCTCGCGGCGCCTCGACGTGGCCGACCGCGACGCCATCTACGAGTGGGCGTCGGCGGTGCCCGAGGAGCACGGACAGGTCAACCTCCTGTTCAACAACGCCGGCGTCGCTCTGGTGGCCGACGTCGCCACGATGTCGGACGAGGACATGCACTGGCTCGTCGACATCAACCTCTGGGGTGTCGTCAACGGGTGTCGTGCCTTCCTGCCGCACCTCGAGGCATCCGGCGAGGGCCACATCGTCAACCTGTCGAGCGTGTTCGGTCTGCTCAGCATCCCCTCGCAGTCGGCGTACAACATCGCCAAGTTCGGCGTCCGGGGTTTCTCCGACGCGCTGCGCATGGAGCTCGAGATATCGAAGAGCTGCGTCTCGGTGACGACAGTGCACCCGGGTGGGGTCAAGACCAACATCGCCCGGAGCGCCCGACAGGATCCTTCGACGTCGACTCCCACGCGCAAGGGCCAGGACATCGGCGAGGCGTTCGATCGGATCGCCCGGACAACAGCCGACTCGGCAGCGGCGCAGATCCTCGCCGGGGTCGAACGGAACCGTCGTCGGGTGGTCGTCGGTGCCGACGGGAAGGCGCTCGACCTGATCTCCCGGCTGCCAGCGGGCCTCTATCAGCGGGTCCTCGTCCAGGGTGCTCGATCAGCCAACCGTTGGCTCTGAGCGCCGCCGCCTCATCCCGGGTCCCGATGCCCCGCCGGGTGTGCCCTTCGACGCGGCCTCACCGCCGTCTTGGGCGCGGCAGGGCTTTGCTGCAATCCTGCGATCCGCAGGGTCCGGGTCCCGATCGTCATGGAGGGCGGGTTGATGGGTGACAGGTTCGAGGGGCCGTTCACGGGGGGCCCGCCGCCGTCTGCCCTGATCGTCGACGAGCCGCCGCTCGAGGCCTTCCGTCTCGTCGACATCTGGCGATCCGTCGTGGCGGTGGTCGTCATCTCGTGGTCGGTGCTGGCAGCGCTGGCCGGGCGCGTGCTCCGGCGTCGCCGGACGACGGTGGTGGAAACGGCCTGCGACGGTCTCATCGACGGCTTCATCCACCTCGGTCCCACGTTCGTGAAGCAGGGACAGATCCTCGCCAGCTCTGGTGGCATGTTCCCGGCGGTCCTGGCGAACGCCGCACGGCGGTGTCTCGACGAGGTTCCCCCGTTCCCCACCGAGCTGGTCCACCAGACGATAGAAGGCGACCTCGGCGCCCCGGTCGAGCAGATCTTCGCCACCTTCGACGACCGGCCGCTGTCGGCAGCGTCGATCGGTCAGGTCCACGCCTGCACGCTCCTTGACGGTCGGGACGCCGTCGTGAAGGTTCAGCGCCCTGACATCCGGGAGCAGATGGCGACCGACCTACGGAACATGTACCGGATCGCCAAGCTGATCGAGTGGACGCCGTGGGGGCGTACGTCAGGGGCGAAGGGGATCATCCGGGATCTCCATTCCGTGACCTTCAGGGAGCTGAACCCGGCGTTGGAGGCGTACCAGCAGGACCGCTTCCGCGACAACATCGGTGTCTTCGGTGACAACACCCTGATCACGGCACCGGAGGTCTACTGGGACCACTGCGGCCCCCGGATCATCTGCATGGAGCGCGTCCACGGTCTTCCGATGGACGAGTTCGAGGAGATCGCGTCACGGGGCATCGACGGCCAGTCGATCCTCCGACGGGGAGCGAAGGTCTGGGCAGAAGGGGCGATGGTGCACGGCCCGTTCCACGGCGACATGCACGCCGGCAACATCTGGGTGCTCGACGACGGCCGGGGCTGCTACCTCGACTTCGGGATCATGGGTGACCTGCCGCCGGAGTGGCGTGACGTGCTCAAGGACCTCTTCTACACCTGCGCGTTCGACCTCGACTTCGTCCGCGTCGCGAAGGCGTTCCGTCGTGTCGGGGCCGTCCCGCCCGACGTGGGCACCGATGAGGAGCTCGGCGCCCTCATGGGATCGGTGATCGGGACGATGCTCAACGACGGGTTCGGGAGCATCGACGTCGCGGCGCTCGTTGCTCAGTCGCTCGAGATGCTCAAGACCTACAACGCGTCGGTGCCCCAGGAGCTCGCCTTGATCGCGAAGCAACTCCTGTACATCGATCGCTACACGAAGTTCCTGGCGCCCGACTACTCGATCACCGCTGATCCGTACATCGTGCAGAACGTGTTCCCCGAGGAGGCGGCGGCGAAGGCGGCCCAACTCGGTGTGGTGCTCGACGACACCGACCCCGCGTTCGAGAAGGGCGTGCACCCGGCGGCAGTCGAACCGGAGCTCGTCGACCCGGTCGAGAGCTGATCCAAGACCCCGCGACTTGTCAGGAGTCGAGCCGGACGTAGCCGTCGGGTAGCTCCCTGAACACCCCGGCCAACCGCGTCAGCAGGTCGCCGTACGTGCTGCTGCGACGCCAGGTCATGGCGATGCGCCGGCTGGGCACCGGTTCGCTGAACCGAAGGAGGGCGACGTCGGGCGACTCCGGCACCGGCGGACGCACGGCGAGCTCCGGGAGCAGGGTCATGCCGACGCCAGCCGCAACCATCTGGCGCAGCGTCTCGAGGCTGGTCGCCCTGAACCCCGACCGCTCGCCCGCTCCGGCGATCCGACAGACGCTGAGCGCCTGGTCGCGGAGGCAGTGGCCCTCCTCGAGCAGCAGGACCTGCTCACCGGTGATGGTGGTCAGGTCGACCGGGCCGTGGTGGTCGGCGAGAGGGTGCGAGCGAGGCACGGCGAGCAGGAAGTCCTCGGTGAAGAGCGGCTCGATGTGGAGCTTGGCATCGTGGATCGGCAACGCCAGAACGCCGACGTCGAGCGCCCCGTCGGCCAGCCGGTGCAGGACGATCTCGGTCTTCTCCTCGACCAGCAGAAGCTCGAGCTTGGGGAACTGCTCACGCACTGCCGGCACCACGTGGGGCAGCAGGTACGGCCCGAGGGTGGGGAACAGCCCCATTCGGATGCTGGCCGCCTCGGGATCCGCCGCGTGCCGCGCGATGTCGCGGATGTCGGACGTCTCGCGCAGCACCGCTCTCGCCCTCTCGACGACCGCCTCGCCGGCCGGGGTCAGCATGACCCCGGACCGGCTGCGTTCGACCAGCGTCACGCCGAGCTCGGTCTCGAGCTTGCGGAGCTGCGTCGACAGCGTCGGCTGACTCACGAACGACGCCTCGGCGGCACGCCCGAAGTGCAGGTGGTCGGCGATGGCGACCAGGTACTCGAGGTCCCGGAGGTTCACGGGTCAGGCCGGCGCTGCTGCCGCCGCCGCTGTTGTCGTGGCCGTGCTGGTGCGGATCAGGTGGTCGAAGGCGCTCAACGATGCCGTGGCACCCGCGCCGAGGGCGATGACGATCTGCTTGAACGGCACGGTCGTGCAGTCGCCTGCGGCGAACACGCCGGGGACCGACGTGCGCCCGTGGTCGTCGATCTCGACCTCCTTGCGGTCCGACAGCGCCACGGTGCCGTCGAGCCACTCGGTGTTCGGCAGGAGACCGATCTGGACGAAGATGCCGTCGAGGTCGATCGTGCGGGACTCGTCGGTGGTGCGGTCGGTGACGTTCAACCCGACGACCTTCTCGCCGTCGCCCAGGACCTCGGTGCTGAGCGAGCTGACGAACACGTCGACGTTGGGGAGGCTGCGGAGCTTGTCCTGGAGCACCTCGTCGGCCCGGAGCTTGTCGTCGAACTCGATGAGCGTCACGTGGGCGACGATCCCGGCCAGGTCGATCGCGGCCTCGACTCCGGAGTTGCCGCCGCCGATGACGGCGACGCGCTTGCCCTTGTAGAGCGGGCCGTCGCAGTGCGGGCAGTACGCAACGCCCTTGTTGCGGTACTCCTGCTCGCCGGGCACGCCCATGTGGCGCCAGCGAGCGCCGGTGGACAGCACGACGGTCCGTGACTCGAGCACGGCGCCGTTGGCGAGCTCGACGCCGATCAGCCCGCCCGGCTCGTCGGCCGGGATCAGGCGTGCTGCGACCTGACGGTCCATGACGTCGACGTCGTACTCGTGGACGTGCTGCTCCAACGCGGTCGCGAACTTGGGTCCCTCGGTGTAGGGCACCGAGATGAAGTTCTCGATGGCCATGGTGTCGAGCACCTGGCCGCCGAAGCGCTCCGACACGACGCCGGTGGCGATGCCCTTGCGTGCCGCGTAGATGGCCGCTGCCGCGCCGGCAGGACCACCGCCGACTACGAGCACGTCGAACGGGTCCTTGTCGGCCAGCTCCGCGGCACGACGCTCGGCGCCGCCGGCGTCGAGACGGTCGACGATCTCGCCGAGGGTCATGCGGCCCTGGCCCCAAGGCTCGCCGTTCAGGAACACAGACGGCACCGCCATGACCTGGCGGGCCTCGACCTCGTCGGGGAAGAGCGCACCGTCGATCGCCGTGTGGTGGATGTCGGCGTTGAGGACGCTCATGAGGTTCAGCGCCTGCACCACGTCGGGGCAGTTCTGGCACGAGAGCGAGAAGAACGTCTCGAAGTGCAGCTCGCCGGGCAGGTCCTGCACCTGGCGGA